>JAOPZL010000035.1 GCA_025964175.1 Solirubrobacterales bacterium | reverse complement strand
CTGCCGGCGCGGGCGCTGCTGCTGCGCCACGACATCGACGACCGGCCGAAGTGGATCGAGCCGATGGCGCGCGTCGAGGCCGAGCAGGGCGCGGTCGCCACGTACTGCCTCCAGGTGCGGTCCCCGTTCTACGCGCTGGACGACGAGGCCGACGCTGCCGTCAAGACGCTGCTCGATCTCGGCCACGAGCTCGGGCTGCACTTCGACTCCTCCGACATGACCTCCGACGACGAGGTGGTCGAGGGCGTGCAGCGAGAGGCGGCGGTGCTGCAGGCGCGCTACGAGACGCCGATCCGCGTCGTCTCCTTCCACATGCCCGGCGTGCGGCCGGTCGGTCATCTCGAGCTCGGCGAGGGTCGCGTCAACACCTACGCGCCGCGCTTCTTCACCGAGATCGCCTACCTCAGCGACTCCAACCAGAACTGGCGCGGCAAGGATCCCGAGACCGAGCTGCGCGCCGCCGCCCGCATCCAGTTCCTGACCCACCCGACGCTGTGGTCGGGGCGCATGCTGCGCGAGATCCTCGACGAGCAGGCGGCGCGCCTGGACACGACGGTCGACGCGCTCGCCACCGCCGACCAGAAGGTCGTCCTGGAGGCGCAGGGATGACCCTCGTCGCCTGCCACCAGCCCAACTTCCTGCCGTGGCTGGGCTTCTTCGACAAGCTCGCCCAGGCCGACCGCTTCGTGCTGCTCGACGGCGTCCAGTTCCCGCGCACCTCGCGCGGCACCTACACCAACCGCGTGCAGCTGCTGATCGGCGACAAGCCCACCTGGTTGACCGTCCCGATCACGCGCGACGGCGTCCAGACGATCGGCGAGGTCCGCATCGACGACCGCCAGCCGTGGCGGCGCAAGGCGGTCAAGACGATCGAGCAGACGTACGCCAAGGCGCCGCACTTCTCCGCTGTGATGCCGATCGTCCGTGAGCTGCTCGAGCGCGACACCGACCGCATCGCCGACCTCAACGAGCACGCCATCCGCACCCTCGCCCCGCAGCACGCGCACAAGCTCGTGCGCCAGTCGCAGCTCGGCGACGTTCCCGGCGCGGCGACCGACCTGCTCATCGGCCTGGTCAAGGCGGCAGGCGGCGACGCCTACCTCTCCGGCGACGGCGCCGACGGGTACCAGGAGGAGCCGCTGTACGCGGCCGCCGGCCTCGGCTTCCGCCTGCTCGGCTTCACGCACCCCGACACCGGGGCACCCAACGGCCTGTCGATCGTCGACGCGATGATGCGCGGGGCCGTCCCACTACCGTCCGGCGCGCCGTGACGCTCGCCTGCCCCAACTGCGCCGCCGTCCTCCCGCCGCTGACCGGCGATGCGGTCGACTGCCCGTCGTGCGCGACGACGTACCGCCGCCTCCCGTTCGCGTGGGACCTCACGCCGCCGCGCGAGGCGCTCACGGCCGGGCAATGGGAGGTCTGGGAGCAGCTGCAGCGCAACGGCGAGGTCAGCTACGAGGCCGACCCCGAGCACAATCTCGGCGTCGGCTCCCGCGAGGACGTCCAGCGCTTCTCGCGCTTCTCCCGGCTCGCCGGCGACGTGCTCGACGTCGGCTGCGGGCCGCAGCCGTGGCCGGCCTACTTCGACCACCACGCGCCCGACACCCGCTTCGTCGGCGTCGATCCCCTCGTCGGCGAGCGCGAGGCCCGCTACGAGCGCTTCCGCGCCCTGGCCGAGCACCTGCCCTTCGCCGACGGGTCGTTCGACGTCGTGCTGTTCGCGGGCACGCTGGACCACTTCGTCGACCCGACCGCCGCGCTCGCCGAGGCGCAGCGCGTGCTGCGCCCGGGTGGCACGATCTCCATCTACCTCGGCCACAAGCGCGAGGGCGCGCCCAAGCCGACGGTGTCGCACGAGTGGTACGAGGCGCTGCAGGTCCCCGACGGCGCCGAGGACCGCTTCCACATGGAGCGCTTCGGCCCCGACGAGGCCGTCGCGCTGTTCGTGCGCGCCGCCCTGGAGGTCACCGACCAGGAGCACCACCACGTCGACGAGTGGCGCTCCTACCACTTCTACCGGCTCACGCCGGGCGCCTAGCGGGTCGTCGACCGCGCGAACCGCCGCACTTCCGCGGCGAACTTCGAGGCGTTCTGGAACATCATCCCGTGGGAGGCCCCGGCGTAGATCGAGAGCCGCGCACCCGGGATCCTGCGAGCCAGGGCACGGGCGTTGGCCACGGGCACACCGGGATCGAGCTCGCCGTTGGTGATCAGCGTCGGAACGCGAATGGCCCCGAGCCGGTTCCACACGCGCCGGCTGCGGTAGAACGCGATCTCGGCGTCCTGCTGACGGCGCAGGATCTCCGCCGACGGCGTCTCCTGCGGGACGGCCAGGAACCCCGCGACGAACCGCGACTGCGCCGCCTGGCCGGCCGGGCTCGGCGGGAACATCAGCTGCAGCGCCGCGGCTGTGCTCGTGGCGGGGTCGGCCAGCTGGCCGAGGAGCCCGGGTGGCGGTTGCACGGTGTGCGAGCTGCCGGCGTCACCGCCGGAGCTGACGATCCGGCCGAGGGCGGCGGCCCCGGTGATGTGCAGCGCCGCCATCGTGATGGCGATCTCGCCGCCCATCGACCACCCCACCACGGTCGTGTCGCGCAGGCCCAGCGCCGCGATCAGCCCGGCGGTGTCGCGCGCCATGAGCGGGACCGAGAGCCGCACGGCCGGATCGTCGGTCGAGTAGCCCATGCCCCGGTTGTCGAAGATCGTGACCCGGAACGCGCGCGCGAGCGGCTGCAGCAGGTAGGGCATCCACAGGCTCATCGGCGCGGTGTCGCCGGTGACCATGAGCAGGTCCGGGCCCGAGCCGAACTGGCGATACCCCAGGCGGACGCCGTTCACCCCCACCGTGTGCACGGGACCCATGAACGCGCCCGCTCCGGTGAGCTGCGTGTCCGGCACCAGCGTCGGGATCGGGCGAGCGGCGGCGCCGGCCGATCCCGTCCCCCCGGTCGCGGCGCAGGCGCTGGCGACGAGCACGACGAGCAGGAGGCGGCGAGCGTTCATGCGCCAGAGCATGCCAGGCCGGGCCCCGGCTGCAGATCGTCGGCCCAGCCCGCGCGACTACGCGGCGATGGAAGCCGTCTTCTCGCCGATCGCGCCGACGAGGGCCTCGATGACCTCGACGAGCGCCGCCTCGACGTCCTCGTCGTTCAGCGTGCCGTCGGGGTGGAACTGCTCGTCGACGTTGGGGACCGGCAGCTCGCGGTCGAGCACGCTGGCGCCGATGGCCGAGAGCACCTTGCGCGCCTCGGCCTGGGCCCAGACGGCGCCGAACATGCCGGTCGACGCGCCGATCACCGCGGTCGGCTTCTTGCGCAGCGGCGACGTCACGAGCGGGCGCGACAGCCAGTCCAGCGCGTTCTTCAGCTGACCGGGGATCGAGCTGTTGTACTCGGGGGTCGAGACGAGCACGCCGTCGGCCGCGCTGATCTCGTCGCGCAGCCGCTGGACGGCCGCCGGGATCTCGCCGAGCGCGTCCTCGTCGAAGGGCGGGATGTCCCTCAGCCCGTCGTGGATCGCCAGCTCGACGCCGGACGGCAGCAGGTTCGCTGCCGCCCGCAGGAGCGCCGTGTTGTGCGAGTCGCGGCGGAGGGATCCCGAGATGGCCAGGATCCGCATGGCGCTAGGCCTTGACGAGCTCGAGGTCGACCGTGACCTTGACGTCGTTGCCGAGGGCCTTGCCGCCCTTGGGGAGGTCGGCGTTCCAGTTGAGGCCGAACTGCGTGCGGTCGACGGTGGTCTCCAGGGAGATGCCGAGCTTCTCGCTGCCGGCGATGTCCGTGCCGGGGCCGGAGAGCTCGCCCTTGCCCGTGACCGGGACGGTCTGGCCCTTGATGGTCAGGTCGCCCTGCACGGTGACGTCCTCGCCGTCGACGTCGATCGACGTCGACTTGAACGTGATCTCCGGGTACGCCTCGGCGTTGAAGAAGTCGTCGGTCAGGAGGTGACCCTTGAGGTTCTCGTCCTTGACGACGAGCGAGTCGACCTTGACGGTGCCGGTGAGGACGCCGTCGACGAGCTGGGCGCCGAACTCGTCGAAGTGGCCGCGGAACTTCGCGACGACCATGTGCTTGACGGAGAAGTGGGCCGAGGAGTGGACGGTGTCCAGGTTCCAGGTGCCGGGAAGAGTGGTGACGTCGGTGGCCATGTTGGCTCCTTCAGGTGGTGTCGGGTCCCGTTTGCGGACCGTAGTCCGCTTGCTGCCAGAGACGGTACCATAACCGGACCGCAGTCCGATAGCCATGCTTCACCTGCCCTTCATGGAACTCCCCGTCCTCGACACCCAACCCACCGAACGCGCCGACGCAGCCCGCAACCGCCGGCGCATCCTCGCGGCCGCAGCGAAGCTCTTCGCGCAGCAGGGCGTGCGCTGCACGTCGATGGACGCGATCGCCGCCGAGGCCGGCGTCGGCAAGGGAACGCTCTTCCGCCGCTTCGGCGACCGCGCGAGCCTCGCCCTCGCCGTGCTCGACGAGACCGAGCGCGCCTTCCAGGATGCGATGCTCAGCGGGCCGGCGCCGCTCGGGCCGGGCGCGCCCCCGTGTGACCGGCTGCGGGCCCACGGCGCCGCGATGCTCGACCACCTCGACCTCAACCTCGAGATCCTGCTCGAGGCCGAGGTGAGCAGCTCGGGCGGATACCTGCGCTCGGAGCCGTATCGCATCCACTGGCTGCACATCCGCAACCTCGTGTCCCAGGCGCGGCCCGACTGCGACGTCGACTACAGCGCCGACGTCCTCCTCGGCGCCCTCTCGGCCCAGGTGTTCGCCCACCAGCGCACCGGGCGCGGGATGGAGCTGGACCGCCTCAAGGCGGGCTACGCCGACCTCGTGGACCGCGTGATCACGACGCCGATCCGCTAGCGGGCGGACAGCGCCCCCCTCGATTCAGAGGGCCTGCGCCAGCTCCTCGATCAGCGCGACCTGGTCGAGGTCGTCGTGCAGCAGCATCTGCAGCATCACGCGGTCGACCCCCGCATCGCGCAGCTCGCGCAGGCGGTCCACCGCCTGCTCGGGCAGCCCGGTCACCCAGGTGTCGGCCTGCGGCTCCTGGCCGTGCTCGACGGCGAGCCGATCGAGGCGGCGGTGCAGCTGATCGCTGTCGCGCCCGCAGAGGTAGCTGAGCATCACCGAGTAGCGCAGCGTGGTCGGGTCGCGACCGGCCTGCTCCCAGCCGGCAACGGCCAGTGCGCGCCGCTCGCGCACGACGGTGGGCGAGGCGAAGACGGTGTTGAACTCGTCGGCGTAGCGGGCGGCCAGCGCGATCGTCCGCGGCCCGGCCTTGCCACCGATGATCAGCGGCAGGTGCGGGCGCTGCAGCGGCTTGGGGCGGGCGTCGACGGCGTCCAGCGTGTAGTGCTCGCCCTGGAAGGAGAACGTGCCCTCGCCCCACAGGCCGCGGACGATCTCCAGCTGCTCGGCGAAGACGTCGAACCGGGTGGGCGCGTCGGCGAACGGGAAGCCGTACGCGGCGTGCTCGCGGTCGTTCCAGCCGGCGCCGAGGCCGACCTCGATCCGGCCACCGGAGATGTGGTCGGCGGTGACCGCGGCCTTGGCCAGGACGCTCGGGTGGCGGAAGGTGGCGGGCGAGACGAGCGTGCCGAGGCGCAGCGTGGTCGTCGTCGCGGCGAGCCCGCAGATCGTCGACCACGCGTCCAGGACCGGGCGCTCCTCGTGGCCGCCGAGCGGCAGGTAGTGGTCCGAGCGCAAGAGCGCGGGGACGTGGTGCTCCTCGCAGGCCGCGGCGAGCGCGCGCCACTGCTCCCAGGAGACACCCTCCTGGCCCTCGATCATCAGGTTCAGCTCCATGGAGGCGACGTTACGCTTCCGAGATCCGCTGGAAGCGCAGCCCGTAGCGGGAGACGAACTCGGCGACCGCCTCGGCGAGCTCGCACTCGGACCCGTCCGCCCCGCCGCGCTCGCGCTCCAGCAGGGCCAGCCAGGTGACGCCGGCGGCGACCGTCGGGCGCCCCACCAGCGACGCCACGACCTCGGCGGCCGGCGGCGGGGTCACCTCGGGCGAGCGGACCAGCGCGACGCGCCCCAGCGACAGCAGGCCCTCGGACTCGCTCGCGCTGACCGTCTCGCCGCGCTCGGTGAGGAACCACGCCAGATCGCGGAAGACGCGCCGGGCGATCTCCCACTGCTCGTCGGGCTCGGGCGTCGGCGGGTAGTCGGGCGCGCGCTTGAGCACGCGCGCCGGGTAGCCGGCCGCGAGCGATCCGCCCGGGATCGAGCGGGAGATGACCGAGCCGGCGGCGACGGTGACGTCATCGCCGATCTCCACGCCCGGCAGCACGAACACCTGCCACGGCAGCCACACGTTGCGCCCGATCGTGATCGGCGCGAACTCGACGGGATAGCCCTCGAGGATCGACTGCCAGGCGGCGTGCGTGAAGATCAGCGAGCGTCCGCCCAGACCGCTCTCGTCCCCCACGGTCAGCGGCTTGGACGGGTTGAGGAACGTGTCCTGGAAGACGCGGACGCGGCGGCCGAGGTCCAGCTTGGAGTCGGGCAGCGCGAGCCCCGCCGCCGTCACGCGGGCCCGGAGCATCGTCTCCTCGCCGATGATGACCTCGCGGCAGTCGATGCGGACGTCGGGGCCGAGCTCGGCGCGACGGTCGATGCGGATCGACTTGCCGCGCAGCACCGTGCCGGGCAGCAGCTTGACGCCCGCGGCGATCGTGACCTCGTCGGCCTCGATGATCACGTCGGGGGCGATGTCGGCCTGCGGGGAGATGCTCACGCCGGTGATCCTGGCACGTGGACGCGGCGGGTCAGCTCGGCGAGGAGGTCGTAGCCGTCCCAGAAGCGCCCGAAGGCGAGGGCGTCGCCGAAGCCGACGATGCGGTCGATGCCGCGGCCGTTGACCGCCTGCACGAAGCCGGCGAGCCGATCGGCGTCCAAGCCGCTGACCGTCATCGTCTGATCCTTGCGGGCGACGAACGGCGCGAGCTGGTCCAGATCGTCGACGACGGCCGCGTAGAAGAGGCCGGCGCCCGGATGGGTGCGGTCGAAGCCGTCCAGCGTGTCGAGCTCGATGACGGTCAGCTCGTTGGAGAGCTCGCGGTAGCGGCGGACCGGGCGGTCGGCGAGCGCGCCGTAGGCGTAGGCGCGCTTGGCCAGGACGGCGCCGAGCTCCAGCGTGTAGGCGCGGCGGCGCACCTCGTCCTGGAGCGCGTCGAACAGGGTCTCGATCCGCTCCCAGGCGCCGTCTCCGACCCCGACGACCAGCCGCGGCGATGAGCAGCCCATCTGATCGAACCAGTAGGCGTCGGTGAAGAGGCGGGCGGCGAGGTCCTCGTCGGGGCCGGCCGCGTCGACCACCGCGAACGAGAAGCGGTCGCCGAACAGCAGCTCCGTGGCATGCGGGGCCAGCGGTAGCGCCCGGATCGTCTCGATCGTGGCGTCGCCGCCCCAGATCACGCGCACGTCGGCCGCGCGCGAGAGCAGCGCGCTGGGCTCGGGCTCGTGGCCGTAGGAGACGACGGCGAGCGTGCGCGCGACCGCGGGATGCTCCGCGGCGACGGCGTTGAGCGCGTCGATCAGCACCTCGGTCGTCTCACTGCGCCGCTGGGAGAGGCGCACGACGTTGCGGTTGCCGACCAGCAGCGAAACGGCCAGCGAGTACACGAACATCGTGTCGACCGACGACGGCGGCACGTGGAACGCCAGCCCCCGCGGGACCTGGCGCACGCCGGCGTGGGCGGACGCGGCGAACGCGTCGCCCAGCGCGCTGACCGAGGCCCTCCGCAGGAAGGACGCCAGGGGCACGAGCTCGCCGTGACGCTTGGCCCGTGGATCGGCGAACAGCGCCCGCGAGACGGCGTGGCAGAAGTCCAGCAGCTCAGCAGCGAAGGGGGCGAAGCTGGGCGCGACGGCCAACTCCGCAGCGATCTCCCCGAGATCGCCCACCCCGCGCGCGGGCACGAGCGTCTCGACCACAAGGGGGGTGGTCATTGTGGCGGCGCCGCCGTGTCCGAGCATCCGCGCAGCTCCGCCTTGGGGACGCGGCCCTGGATCTCGATCGCCTGGCCGAGGCGACCGCACGGGCAGTCGTCGACGGCGACGACGCGGCCGAGGTCCTCGGTCAGCAGCGCGTGGCCCGGGTAGGAGCGCGGCAGCGTGGAGACGACCTCGATCACGCCGGTCTCCCCGCGCGCGGCGGGCGCCCACGAGACGGGGTCGCGGATCACGACGTCGCCGCGGTCTGGCGCGTGGAGCGCGCCGTGCTCGCACTCGACGTAGACCGTGCCCGTCTGCTCGGCCATCCCGTAGAAGTTGTGGACCCGCTCGATCTGCGTCCGCGCCCGCATCTGCGCCCGGAACGCCGCCGGCGTGACCGCCTGGTCCGCCAGACGCTTCCACCCGCCGGAGTGGATGAGGATGCCGCCGCTCAGGTCGATCCCCGACGGCAGCTGCTCCCAGACCATGAACGTGAAGCCGAAGACGAGCACCGGGGTGCCCGCGTGCTTGGTCAGCCAGGCGTCGCGCTCGTCGGCGGAGGCGTCCATCAGGTAGAGGTGGTCGCGGCCGAACGGCGCCATCCCGAGGATCCCCGCCCCGCGGGCGGAGAACTGCGTGCGGTCCTTCAGCACCGACCGCGTGTCCGCGATCAGCATCGGCAGGCGCACCGGCCCGAGCCAGTGCTGCATCGTCGTGGAGAGCGTGCGCGTCTGCTGCGCCGCGGACTCGCGGTCCAGGAAGATGCGGCTGGGCTGCTGCCCGGTGGTGCCCGACGAGGTCAGCGTCTTGAAGACGTCCTCGCGCGGGATCGAGCGCAGCTCGTGGCTCTTGAAGAGCGAGACCGGGAGGTGCGGGACCGCGTCGACGCTCGTCGCTGCCGAGAACCCGGGCGCGACCGCATCGACGATCCGCCCGTACGGCTCGCACGCGACCCGATGGTGCGCGGTCAGCTCCGACAGCGCCGTCGCCATCGCCCGCGACTTCTGCACCTGCGGCGTCGCGTACTCAGCCATCGACCAGCGCCCCGTAGTCGACCTTGCCCGACGCCTTCACCGGCAGCCGCTCGACCGGGTGCAGGCGCAGCGCGCGCGGCGGGAGGCGGAAGCGGGCGGCGAGCGCGCGGGCATCGGTGGCATCGGCGCGCTCGGCGAAGACGTCGATGAGGTCCTCCCCGGCCACCGCGCCGGCCGGCCCGTCGATCGCCGCCTCGATCTCGTCGAGGTTGATGCGCTGCCCGAAGACCTTGGCGATCCGCTTCGCGCGGCCGGTCACGAAGAAGAAGCCGTCGTCGTCGACGTGGCCGAGATCGCCCGTGGACAGCACCCCGAGCTGATCGTCGCCGCGCGCGAGATCGGCGCGCGACTCCGCGTAGCCGAGCATCACGTTCGGGCCGCGGTAGACGAGCTCGCCCTCGACGACGGACAGCTCGCCGCCGGGGATCGCGATGCCGATCGAGCCGGGCTTCTGCGCGAGCCGCTGCGCCGGCAGGTAGGCGATCCGCGGTGCGGCCTCGGTCTGCCCGTACATGACCGTGAGCGGACGGTCGGCGGCGAAGCGCAGCGCCATCTGCGGGTCCATCCGGCCGCCGGCCTGGGTCAGCGTGCGCAGGGCCGGCAGCTCCATGTCGCGCATGCCGATCCGCTCGAGCATCGCGTAGGCGTAGGGCACGCCGGCGAACGAGGTGGCGGCGTGGCGGCGCGCGTCCTCCCAGAACTCGGGCCGGATCACCGAGTGCTCGGTGAAGGCGATCGAGGCGCCGGCGAGCAGGTGCGAGTGCAGGACCGACAGGCCGTAGGAGTACGGGATCGGCAGCGAGGCGATCGCCCGCTCGCCGCCATCCAGCGCCAGGTACTCGACGATCGCGGCGGCGTTGGAGAGCAGGTTCTCCTCGGTCAGCCGCACGAGCTTGGGCGATCCGGTCGAGCCCGACGTCGAGAGCAGGACGCGCAGCGACGGGTGCAGCGCGGCGGGCGCGGCGTCCTCGCGCACCTCCACGTCGCGGCCGCTCACCACGTAGCGCGGGTCGTAGCGCTCCAGCACCTGCGCGGGATCGGCTGCGGCCTCCAGCAGGATCACCGCGTGACCGGCGCTCAGCGCGGCGAGGTAGCCGATCGCCGACGCCGCGTCGGGGCCGCAGCGCACGAGCGCGAGCTCGCGGCCGGGCAGCGAAGCGGCCAGCGCGGCCGCCTCGTCGCGCAGCTCGGCGTAGGTCCAGGTGCGCTCGCCCTGGACGAACGCGGGGCCGTCGGCCTGAAGCAGCGCCCTCAGATGACCATCCCCCCGTCGACGCCGAGGACCTGGCCGGTGACGTAGCGCGCGCTCGGTGACGACAGCCACGCGATCGCCTCGGCCACCTCCTCGGGCGTGCCCGCGCGGCCCAGGCCCACCGACGCGACGCGCTCGTCGAACGTCTCGGGGGGCAGCGCGCGGGTCATGTCGGTGTCGATGAATCCCGGAGCGACCGCGTTGACGCGCACGCCTTTGGGCGCGAGCTCCTTCGCCGCACTGCGGGTCATGCCGATGACCGCCGCCTTGGAGCCGCCGTAGGCGACCTGGCCGGTGTTCCCGGTGACGCCGATGATCGACGCGACGTTGACGATCGAACCGCCCTCGCCGCGGGCCAGCAGGCGCGCCGCGGACTGCATCGTGTTGAGCACGCCCATGGCGTTGACGGCGAACGTCCGGTCGGGCTTGATCATGCCCAGCAGGGCGTCGTCGAGCACGCCGGCGTTGTTGACGAGCGCGTCGAGGCGCTTGTGGCGCTTGAACAGCTCGCGCAGCGCCGCGTCGACCGCCGCCGGATCGGAGACGTCGAACGCGAGTGCGTCACCGCCGATCTCCGCCGCGCGGGCCACGGCGGCCGCCTCGTCGGTGCCGTTGACGACGACGGTGAACCCGTCCTGCGCCAGTCGCCGCGCCGCCGCCAGCCCGATGCCGCGCGTCGAGCCGGTGACGAGGGCGATCACAGCGCGACGTCGTAGCGCGTCTTGAGCATCTCGACGGCCACGGGGTAGCTGCTCAGGCCGATCACGTCGTCGGTCTCGAGCATGATCTCGAACGCCTCCTCGATCTCGGCGACGAGAGCCATGTGGCCGAGCGAGTCCCAATGCTCGTGCTGGGCGTAGGCCAGCGAGGACCACTCGGTGTCGGCCGGGAGCTCGAGGGCGGTCTGGAATGCCTGCTGCAGTCGGGTCTCGGACATCGCGGCCCAGATGCTACGGAGTGGACCGGGGGGTCCTGTGGCCGGCGTTAGGACGCGAAGGTCCGCAGCCACTCCTCGACGGAGAGCAGCGACCAGATCAGCAGCCGGCGGTTCTCGCGACCGGAGAGGTGGTCGTCGACGAGCGCGTCGACCGCCCCGCGATCGAGGTAGTCGTAGATGCGCGCGTCGCGGCCGTGCAGGCGGCGCTTGACGTACTCGATCGACTCCCCGCGAAACCACGAGGCGTCCGGCGCAGCGAAGCCCTGCTTGCCGCGCTCGGTGACGTCGACGGGAACGTGGCGCTCCATCGCCTGGCGCAGCAGGAGCTTGCCGTCCTTGGCGTCGTTGAAGAACTTCTCCGTCTTCCAGCCGGGCTCGTTCTCGTCCAGCCGCACGACCTCGCCGAGGTTGCCGAGCTTCAGCCCGACGGGGACGGTCTGGGCGAAGTCGACGAGGTCGTTGTCGAGGAACGGCAGCCGCGTCTCCAGCGAGTGCGCCATCGAGAGCTTGTCCTCGACGAGCAGCAGGCCGTGCAGGAAGGTGCGCGCCTCGAGGTAGAGCGAGTGGTTGATGTAGTCCTCGGGCCGGGTCAGCTTCGGCGCGTGGCTGGCGAAGGCGGAGGCGAAGATGTCGCGCGTGTCGACGTCCCGGACGTCCTTCCACACCGGCGAGAACACGCGCTCGATCTGCTCGGGCGGCAGCAGGCGCTGCCAGAAGCCGTAGTACTTGCCGACGTAGTCGTCGAACGAGTCGTTGACCACCGCGCGGTAGTAGCGCCACGGGTAGCCGCCGAACAGCTCGTCGCCGCCGGCGCCGGAGAGGACGACCTTGACGAACTTCGAGGCCAGGCGGGCGGCGTAGTAGTTGGGGTAGCACTGGCCGACGCGCAGGTCCTCCAGGTGCCACGTGAGCGCGGGCATGACGCGCTCGAGATCACCGGCCTTGAGGACCATCTCGTAGTGCTCGGTGCCGAACAGGTAGGACATGCGCTCGGCCTTGGCGCGCTCGTCGAACGCGAGCTCCATGCCGGAGGCCGAGGACAGGTCGAAGCCGACGGTGAACGAGGAGAAGACGTCGAACTGGGGCGCGGCGACCGCGGTGATCGACCCGGAGTCCATGCCGCCCGAGAGGTAGGAGCCGATGTCGACGTCGGCGACCAGCTGGCGGTTGACCGCCTGGCGGAAGAGCCGGTCGAGCTCCTCGAGGTACTCGCGCGGGTCGGGGTTGGGCTCGTCGGGCTCGCGGAAGTCGAAGTCCCAGTAGATGTGCGGCTCGGGGATCTGGCGCGCGTCGGCGGCGATCTTCAGGAACGAGCCGGGCGGCAGCAGCTCGACGCCGGCGAACAGCGTGCGGCGCGTGAACAGGTTCTGGAAGGTGAAGTACTCCAGCAGCGCGCGTTCGTCGACGCGGGTGCGGAAGGCGGGATGGACGAGCAGCGCCTTGATCTCGCTGCCGAACAGGAATGCCTCGCCCTGGCGCGACCAGTACAGCGGCTTGATGCCGTAGCGGTCGCGGGCGAGGAGCAGCGAGCGCTCCTTGCGGTCCCACAGCGCCAGCGCGAACATGCCGTTGAAGCGTTCCAGCGCCTGCTCACCCCACTGGGCCAGCGCGTAGAGGACGACCTCGGTGTCCCCGCGAGAGCGGAACTGCCAGCCCTGGGCCTCGAGCTCACGGCGCAGCTCCTGGAAGTTGTAGACCTCGCCGTTGTAGGAGAGGACGTAGCGCCCGTCGGGCGTGGCCATCGGCTGCTCGGCCGCGGTGCTCGGATCGATGATCGCCAGCCGCCGGTGCCCGAGCCCCATCGCCCCGTCGACGTAGATCCCGTCGCCGTCGGGCCCACGATGGCGCACAGCCTCCGCCATCGCCTGCACGAGGCGCGGAGCGGCGGGGTCGCCGTCGAGGTTGAGGATGCCGGTTATGCCGCACATGGGTCAGGAACCGAGACGGAGGCTAGGGGCGGGAGTTCCGGGGTCACGGCAGTCTTCATCGCGATCAGGTGCCGGAGGAGGGGCTCGATCTGCAGCGGCGCGACCCGAAGCAGCTCGCGCGCCGGCGATACCCTCCGCGCGATGCGGATCCTGTTGACCGGCGCGACCGGGCTGATCGGGCGCGAGGTGGTGCGCCTGGCGCCGGCCGGGTGGGAGCTGGTCGCCGTGGCCCGCGCGGACGTCCCCGGGGTCGCGCGGACGGTGCACGCCGATCTGACCGCGCCCGGGTTCGCGGCGGGGCTCCCCGACGGGCTGGACGCGATCGTCCACCTCGCCCAGGCCCGCGAGTACCGCGACTTCCCGCGGTGCGCGCCCGGCGTGATCGCCGTCAACGTCGACGCCACCGCCCAGCTGCTGGACCATGGCGCGCGGACCGGTGCCGGGCAGTTCCTGTTCGCCTCCACCGCCACCGTCTACCGCCCCGGCGCGGTCGGGACGGCGCCGCTGCGCGAGGACGACGAGGTCCGCTGCCGCTCGATCTACTCGGCCTCCAAGCGCTCGGCCGAGCTGCTCTGCACCCCGTACTCGACGCTGCTGCCGACGCGCGCGCTGCGGATCTTCACCAGCTACGGCACGGTGCGCGACGGCCGGCTGGTCAGTGACCTCGTCGCCCGGGTGGAGCACGGGCGCGCGGTCACGCTGGAGGGCGAGCGCGGGATGGTCACCAGCCCGATCCACGCCTCCGACGTGGCCCGCTCGATCATCGCCGCGCTGGGCAAGCCGCCCGCGGTGGGCGACCTGGACGTGGTCAACGTCGGCGGCCCGGAGGCGATGGGCATCCGCGACATGGCCGAGGCGATCGGGCGCGTCATCGACCGTGAGCCGGTCTTCGAGACCCGCGACGGCGACCCGCCCGCCTTCGCCGCCGACCGCACCAAGCTCGACGCGATCCTGCGGCCGCCCGCCCCGCTCACCTTCGAGCAGGGTCTCGCCGTCGACCTCCCCGGGCTGCTCCAGGCGCGCGCGACGGCGGCCGCTTCATGAGGGCCGCGATCACCCTCGACACCGACTGGGCGCCCGACTTCATGATCGACGCCGCGGCCGACGCGCTGATCAACCGCGAGGTGCGCGCCACCTGGTTCGTCACCCACGCCAGCCCGGCGATCGACCGCCTGCGCGAGCATCCGGAGCTGTTCGAGCTCGGCATGCACCCGAACTTCCTGGAGGGCTCCTCGCACGGCTCGACGCCCGCCGAGGTCGTCGCCCACTGCGCCGGGCTCGTCCCCGAGGCCCGCGCGGTGCGCACCCACTGCCTGATGCAGTCCACGCCGCTGCACGACGCGCTGCTGGGGGGCAGCGCGGTCGAGATCGACGTCTCGCTCTTCCTGCCTGGCGCGCGCCATCTGGAGCCCGTCGTCCAGTGGAGCCCAGCAGGGCGACTGCTGCGCCTCCCGTACGTCTGGCAGGACAACATGGAGATGTACAGCCCGACCCCTGACTGGGACACGGTCGCGGTACTCGCGCAGCCCGGTCTGCGGATCTTCGACTTCCACCCCGTCCACGTGTGGCTGAACTCCGCCTCCTTCGAGCCCTACGAGAACATGAAGACGCGCTTCTCGCTCACCGACATCGAGCCCGCCGACACCGCCCGGTACCGCAACTCCCGCCCGGGCGCGATGAACGCGTTCCTCGATCTCGCCGACGCGCTCGGGACCCAGGGCGGCGGCTCGCGCATCAGCGACCTCGCCGTGGGAGCCTGAGCCGATGACCGCCTGGGCCGGCGACTTCACCTACGACTTCCTGCGCGAGCTGTTCGCCATCGCGCGCGAGCGCGGCGACGTCCGTCTGCTGGCCGACGGCATCGACGCACCCGGCCTGATCGTCCGCCACGACATCGACCTGTCGCTGGAGCGCGCGGTCGCCGTCGGCGCGGCGGAGGCCGAGGCGGGGGTGCGCGCGACGTTCCTCGTCATGGTCGATTCGCCGCTGTACCGGCTGGACTCCCGCCCCTCACGCGCGGCGCTGGACGCGCTGCGCGCGCAGGGGCATGACGTCGGACTGCACATGGACCTGGGCCCGCGCGGCGAGGTCCCCGGTCTCGTCATCGAGGACATCGCGCCCGAGGTCGAGGCCTGCCGCGAGCGCTTGGCGTCCGTGCTGGCGGAAGACGTCCGCTCCATCTCCTTCCACCGCCCGCCCGACCCGCTCGTCGCCGCGCTGGGACCGGTCGCCGCGGTCTGCGGGATGGTCAACGCCTACGCGGACCCGCTGATGCGCTGCTACCTGGCGGACTCCGCCGGCGCCTGGCGCCACGGCGACCCGCGCCCCATGCTGCGCCGGCCGCCCTGCGACACCGTGCAGCTGCTCATCCACCCGTTCTGGTGGGGCGACGAGCACCTCAGCGGCGCCGACCGCCTCGAGGCCTTCTACCGCCAGCAGGTCGGCGGGCTCGCGCCGTTCGACGCGCTGGCCTTCGACCGCACGCTGGCCAACGTCGTGCGTCGCGCGCGCCGCACCGGGCTGCTGTCGCGCGAAGCGGCGACGGCATCGTCGCCGGCCCCGGGACCGACCGCCGCCGCGGAGCCCACACGGTGAGCCGCGACGGCGCCATGGTCAGCGTCGTCGCTCCGATGCTCGACGAGCTCGCTCTCGTCGACGAGTTCGTCGCGCGCACGCTGACGGCGCTGGCCGCCGAACGCGTCGAGCTGGTCATCGTCGACGACGGGTCCTCCGACGGCACCGCCGAGCGCCTGGATGCGCTCGCCGCCGCCGAGCCGCGGCTGCGCGTCGTGCACCTGTCGCGCAACTTCGGCCACCAGGCCGCGCTGACCGCCGGCCTGGAGCACGCGCGCGGCGACGTCGTCGTGATGATGGACGCCGACCTCCAGGATCCGCCCGAGGTCGTGCCGACGCTGCTGGAGCGCTGGCGCGCGGGCGCCGACGTCGTCTACGCCGTACGCGAGGCGCGGGCCGGCGAGTCGCGCTTCAAGCTCGCCACGGCGTCGTGGTTCTACCGCCTGTTCAACACGCTGACCGAGGTCCGCCTGGAGCCCGACTCGGGCGACTTCCGCCTGCTCGACCGGCGCGCGCTGGACGCGCTGCTCTCGATGCGCGAGCGCAGTCGCTTCCTGCGCGGGATGACGGTGTGGGTCGGCTTCACGCAGACCGGCGTCCACTACCAGCGCGACGCGCGCTTCGCCGGGGAGACGAAGTTCACGCTGACGCGGATGGTGCGCTTCTCGATCGACGCGATCTCGTCGTTCTCGCGCGCGCCGCTGATGCTCGCCACCTACGTCGGCTCGCTGCTGGCGGCGATCGCGCTGCTCGCCATCCCCGTCGTCCTCGTGCTGCGCCTGCTCGGCCACTACCAGTCGGGCTTCGCGACGCTGACGCTCGTCGTGCTGCTGCTCGGCGGGATCCAGCTGCTGGCGATCGGGATCGTGGGCGAGTACCTGGGCCGCATCTACGACGAGGTCAAGCAGCGCCCGCTGTACCTCGTGCGCGACGGAGCGCCGCCAGCGGCCGATCAGCCCCCGCCCGGCCCGGTGAAGACCTTGGACGAGCGCGTCGGGCAGTAGAGGTTCGTCGCGTAGTTCAGCGTGAGGGTCATCAGCGGACCGCGCAGCAGGATGAGCGCGCGATCGCCGGGGAGGCGCTGGCAGGACATGCCGTCCCAGGCCGGGTAGTTCGTCATCAGCTCGACGGTGACGCCGTTGGAACCCGTGTTGGACGACAGCCCGCCGGCCGGCGCCGGCAGCCCGATCCGCTGCGCGATCGTCCGTAGTGCCTGCGCGCCGCCGAAGAGCCCGGAGGCCGGGACCGGCGCCTGGAAGTAGACGCTGTCGGCGCCCTGCGCCTTGGCGGCGCGCAGCTCGCGCTCCAGCGTCGCGACGGCGGCGGCGTCCACGGTCGGCTTCTGCGGCGAGGCGTAGGTCTGCGCGGAGCGCACCGGGCAGACGAGGTTCTCGGCGCTGGCGACCGGCTGGACGTCCGCGCCGCGCTCGAAGTAGATGCGCCCGCCGTCGGCCGCAACGCCGCACGGCTGCGCCGGCGAGTCGCCGCCGGTGGCGAAGACGTCCCTGGGACCGAGCGCGGCGGGATCGTTGTTCGGCGCGACCTGCAGCCCGGCGAAGCGGACGAGGATGCCGAGGCCGGTGACGTTGTACTCGCTCGTGGAGACCCCGACCGGGTCGATCGCGACGTACCTCGCCCCCTGCTCGCGCGCCGCGCGCAGGTTCGCCTCGACCTCGCCGCCCTTGACCGGCTTGCCGACGAGCCACCCCTTCGTGGAGAAGAGCGTGAGGTCGCCGTGGTCGGGGACGGTCGCGGTCCCGATCCCGAGGCCGATCGTGGCGTCGGGTCCCTTGCCGGTGGAGACCGTGATCAGGTTCGCCACGCAGATCGCGACGAGCAGCGCACCCGCGCCGACGCGCAGCCAACGGCGACCGGCGGTGGCGAACCACGCGCTGCCGAGGATGCCGAGGTAGATGACGAGTGGCATCGTGTAGCGGACGTCGTTGTGGCTCAACGCGACGCACAGGACGATCGCGACGGCGATGCCGGCCAGCAGCTCCGGCGTGACGTCGGCGGGGTTCCACGGGCGCCGACGCAGGCGGTGCAACCCCCAGCCGGTGCCCACCGCGCCGAACAGCCACAGCGGCAGGTAGTACTGCGAGTTGATGGCCGCCCACAGGTACCACTGCCAGTCCTCGATGCTCCAGCGCGCCGGATCGGCGCCGTAGACGGAGCCGCCGCTGCCCGCGACGCTACCGCCGAGGGCGTACGTGAGCAGCCCATCGAAGTGCGCGAGGTACCACGGCAGGCCGGTGATCGCGACGCCGAGGGCGAACAGGGCGATGCCCTTGGGCCGGCGCCAGCCGCCGCGCAGGATCATCACGGCGAGCAG
>JAOPZL010000423.1 GCA_025964175.1 Solirubrobacterales bacterium | reverse complement strand
GGGCGGCGGCGGCAGCGGCCTGCGCGGGTTGGAGGATCGCGTCGAGGCGCTCGGCGGGACGCTCGCGATCACCAGCCCGGCCGGCGGCGGAACCCGCGTGCTCGCCCGGCTGCCGCTCGCCGGCGGTTAGCGACTCGACGCGACGTGGTCGTCGCGGAGTTTGCTAGCCCCTGCTAGGAAATTCCTAGCACCGGCTAGCACCAGTCGCGAGAGACACACGCGCTCGCGCTCGCGCTAACCCACCGAGCGCAGCCGCCGGTTCACCGAGGCCTGCGCCTGCCCGATCAGGCCCGCCGACGTCGGTTCCGGGCCGTGCGCGTGCGCGGTCGCGAAGCCCGTCTGCGCCCCGACGTGCACGAGATGGCCGTCGACGCGAGCCGGCGCGCGGAGGATGGCGCGGGCGCGGGAGGTGAGGGTCACCGCGCGGGCGGCCGGCGCCGGCGCATGGCAGAGGATCACGAAGGTGGCGGCATCCAGGCGCGCGAGGTGCTCGTCGCGGGCCGGCAGCGTCGCCAGGCGGCGCGCGACCTCGCTCAGCGCCTCCAGGCCGCTCTCGATCGTCACGCACAGGACGCCGATGCGGGCCGGGCTCACGAGGAGCTCGACGTCCAGCCGGGCGATGAGGGCGTCGCGATCGAGCATCGGTCCTCGTCTATCGACCGCGCCGCCGCGTAGTTGAGCCCAACCCGCCGCGTCCGAACGGATGTCCGACGGGTGTCCGAACGGACCGCGCACTCAGCGCGCGCGCAGCAGCGTCAGCACCGCCATGACCCGCCGGTGCTCCGTCCCCTCCGCGCCCGCCAGGCCGAGCTTGTGGAAGATCGCCGTCGCGTGCTTCTCGACGGCCGCCGGCGTCACGATCAGGGCGTCGGCGATGCCGCGGTTGGACTTCCCCTCTGCCATCAGCCCGAGGACCTCCCGCTCGCGCGGGGTCAGCGACGCCAGCGGATCGCCGACCCGCCGCCGCCCGACCATCCGCGCGACGACCTCGGGGTCCAGGGCCGATCCGCCGGCCGCCACCCGGCGGATCGCGTCGACAAACGCGTCGACGTCCACCACGCGGTCCTTCAGCAGGTAGCCGACGCCACGGGCGTCGTCGCCGACGAGGTCGAGCGCGTAGCCCTCCTCCAGGAACTGGGACAGCATCAGGATCGCGACCTCCGGCAGCTCGCGGCGGATCACCAGCGCCGCTCGCAGGCCGTCATCGGTGTGGTCGGGCGGCATCTGGACGTCGACGATCGCGACGTCGGGATGGTGCGCGCGGACCTTGCGCAGCAGGTCTTCGGCGTCGCCGGCCTGAGCGACGACGTCCATCCCGGCGTCCTGGAGCAGCCGCGCGATCCCGGTGCGCAGCAGCACCTGGTCCTCGGCGATCAAGACGCGCAGCGGGGTCACGGGCGAGGACGCTACGACAAACCGTGGGGGTTTCCCTACCTCAGCGGGCCCCGGATGTCGCCACCATGGAGGCATGTCCCATGAGCCATCCACGAAGCTGCTGTTCGCGGTGCGCTACGTGATGCCGGCCGTGGTCGTCCTCGGCGGTCTCGTCGCCCTCATCATCAGCCCGACCATGACGACGCTCGAGGGCGTCGCCGGGATCGTCGGCGCGGGCCTCGGCGTCGCGCTGCTGAACTGGCTGCACCGCCTCGGGGTCGACGGCGACTCCGATCGCGACGACGAGGCCGAGGCGCGCACCTACTTCGACGCGCACGGCTACTGGCCCGACGAGGCGCCCAAGCACGCGCCGCCCGCGCCGGCCTGAGCGCACACCGACCCGCGCGGTCAGGCCCCGATCGTCGTCAGCTCCTTCGGCAGCCCGTCGAGTACCTCGTGTCCGTCCGCGGTGACGACGCAGAGGTCCTCGATGCGCGTGCCCACCCGGTCCGGCACGTAGACCCCGGGCTCGACCGTGACGATCATCCCCGGCACGAGCACGGCCTCGCCGGTGACCGACAGCCGCGGGGCCTCGTGGACCTCCAGGCCCACGCCGTGGCCCAGGCCGTGGCCGAACTGCTCGCCGTGGCCGGCGGCGGTGATGATGTCGCGCGCCACCGCATCGATCTCCCGGCCCGTCGGCCCGGGCCGCAGCGCGGCCAGCGCGGCGAGCTGGGCCTCGAGCACGATGTCGTAGACCTCGCGGTCATGGGCGTCCAGCGGACCGGTCGCGTAGGTGCGCGTGCAGTCGGAGCAGTAGCCGTCCAGCTGCGCGCCCCAGTCGATGACGACCAACGTCCCCTCGGGGATGACGACGTCGCGCGGCACCGCGTGCGGGAGCGCGCCGTGCGCGCCGGAGGCCACGATCGGCGGGAACGAGACCGCCTCGGCCCCCATCCGTCGCTGCTCGATCTCGAGGTCGAGCGCCACGTCGCGCTCGGTGCGCCCGGCCAGGCCGCGCGACAGCACCCGCGTCAGCGCCTCGTCGGCGAGCTGGGCGGCGGCGCGGATCTTCGCCACCTCCCCCGCGTCCTTCACCGCGCGCAGCTCCTCCACGAGCCCGCCGGCGCCGACGAGCTCGATGTCGTCGCGCAGCAGGTCGCGCAGGTGCGCGTGCGCCTTGACGCTCATGTGGGCATCGTCGAAGCCGATGCGCAGCGGGGTGGGTGGGGACGAGTTCAGCGTGCCCACGACCCCCGCGAGCAGGTCCGCGGTGGAGATCTCGCGGCGGAAGTCCGGGACCTGCTCGGCCGACTGCGTCAGATAGCGGAAGTCGGTGACGAACGTGCGCACGCCCGGCCCGATGAGCGCGGCGCCGTTGGAGCCGCTGAAGCCGGTCGCCCAGCGCAGGTTCACGAGGTCGGTGATGAGCAGCAGGTCCAGCTCGCGGGCGACGACGCGCTCCTCCAGCCGCTGCGGTCGGTCGTCGCTGCTCATGCGTCGCTCAGCTCCTGCTTGAGGCGCGCCAGCGCCGTTCGATAGCCCTCGGGTCCCTCGCCGCTCACCGTCGCCACACAGAGGTCGCGCACGACCGACACCTGCCGCCACTCCTCGCGGGCGCCGACGTCGGACAGGTGGACCTCGATCGCCGGCAGCGCGGCGATCTCCAGCGCGTCGCGGATCGCCCACGAGTAGTGCGTCCAGGCGCCGGGGTTGACGATCAGCCCGTCGACCATGCCGTCCAGCCCGTGCAGGTGCTCGACGAACTTGCCCTCGTGGTTGGTCTGGAAGAAGCGCGTCACGAGGCCGAGCTCGGAGCCGAACGAGGCGATCCGCTGCTCGAGCTGGTCGAACGTCAGCCCACCGTAGTGCCGCGCGTCGCGGCGCCCGAGCTGGTCGAGGTTGACGCCGTGCATGATCTCCACGCGGTTGTGGCTCACGGGTTCAACTCTGCCACGGCCGCGCGGATGGCGCCCTCATCGACCGCCTGGCCCTCGCGGACGTCGCCGGGGCCGTAGACGAGCACGAACGGGACGGATCCGCCGCGGCGCTTCTTGTCGCGCTGCTGGGCGGCGATGACGTCGTCGACGTCGATCGCATCCTCCAGGCGCGTCGGCAGGCCGGCGGTGACGAGCAGCTCGCGGACCTCGTCGCGCAGGTCGGAGAGCCCGCTCAGGCGCAGCGCGGCCAGCAGCCCGAGCCCGACCGCCTCACCGTGGCGCAGCACGCTGTAGCCGGTGGCGGTCTCCAGGGCGTGGCCGACGGTGTGGCCGAGGTTGAGGACCTGGCGCCGGCCCGAGTCGCGCTCGTCGGCGGCGACGGCGGCGAGCTTGGTGCGGGCGCAGTCCAGCACCGTCTCCTCGTCGTCGAAGTGGCCGGCGCGGACCCGCTCCCACAGCCGCCCGCCCGAGATCAGCGCGGTCTTGATGACCTCCGCACAGCCGGCCGAGCGCTCCTGCGGCGGGAGCGTCTCCAGCAGCCGCACGTCGACGAGGACCCCCGACGGCTGGTGGTAGGCGCCGACGTAGTTCTTGCCCTCCGGCAGGTCGACGCCGGTCTTGCCGCCGTAGGCGGAGTCGACCATCGCCACCAGCGTCGTCGGGACCTGCACGACGGGGATCCCGCGCTGGTAGCTGGAGGCGACGAAGCCCGCGACGTCGCCGACCACCCCGCCGCCCAGCGCGACGACGTGGTCGTCACCGGCCGCTCCGGCGCGGGCCAGCTCGCGGGCGATCGACTCGACCGTGGCCAGCGTCTTGTACTCCTCGCCCGGCGGGATCGCGATCTCGATCTCGGCATCCAGGCGGTCGCCGTGCAGCTCGCCGACCGCCTCGTCGGTGACCACGAAGGGGCGGCCCGCGGCGGGCCACGGGTCGAGCTCCAGGGCGCCAGGCCCGACGAGCACCGGGTAGCTGCCCGAGCGCGCGGTCGCCCACAGCAGCCGGTTGCCGGGCTGCAGCGTGCGCAGCCACGGCAGCGCGCTGCGGGCGGTCCCGCGCTCGCGGCCGGGGACGATCGCATCGGCCAGCTCGCGGTAGATCGACTCGCGGGAGGCGTAGAGCTCGTTGAAGGCGCTGCGGTCGCGGGCCAGCGGGCGGCCGCGCCCGGAGGCACGCAACCAGGCGGTGCCCACATCGACGTCGATGAGCACGACCGTGTGGCGGGCCAGCGCCGCGCGCGTCGCCGTGGACTGGACGGCGCCGCCGCCGAGCGAGATGACGTCGCCCTCCCCCGCGGCGGTCAGGGTCTCGACGCAGGTGCGCTCCTCCTGCTCGCGGAACCACGCCTCGCCGCGGGCCGCGAACGCCTGCTCGATGGTGCAGCCCATCCGCTGCTCGACGAGCCGGTCGACGTCGACCGGACGCCGACCGAGCACGGTGGCGATCTCGCGGGCGGCCGACGACTTGCCGGCACCCATGAAGCCGATGAAGACGAGGGCGCGGCCGGGCGTGTTCACCGTGGGCGCCACCCGATGCGCTCCTGGTAGGCGCGCACCGCGGCCACCACGTCGTCGATGTGGTCGCCGCCGAACTTGCGCCGGTAGGCGTCGGCGATGACGAAGGCGACCATCGCCTCGGCGACGACCCCGGCCGCGGGGACGACCGACGAATCGGTCCGCTCGCGCAGCGCCGCCGCCGGCTCGCGGCTGGAGATGTCGACCGAGCGCAGCGGCTTGGTCAGCGTCGGGATCGGCTTGAGCGCGCCCTGCAGGATCAGCGGCTCGCCGGTGGACATGCCGCCCTCGATGCCGCCGGCGTGGTTCGTCTCGCGGTAGTAGCCGCACGCCTCGTCGTAGAAGATCTCGTCGTGGGCCTGCGAACCCGGCGCGGCCGCCAGGTCGAAGCCGTCGCCGAACGCGACGCCCTTGACGGCCTGGATCGAGTTGACGGCCTGCGCGAGCCTGCCGTCGAGCTTCTCCTCCCACGAGACGTGGGATCCGAGGCCGGGCGTGAGGCCGAAGACGCGCACCTCGAAGATGCCGCCGATCGACTCGTTGGCCTTGCGCTGCACGTTGATGTGCTCGACCATCGCCCTGGACGCCTCGGGGTCGAGCGAGCGGACCTTGTCGTCGTCGACGCCGTCGAAGTCCTCGGGGCGCGTCGGGCGCGCGGTCGAGCGGATCGGGCCGATCTGCACGACGTGGCTGAGGACCTGCACGCCGAGCGTGCGCAGGAACGCCTTGGCCAGGCCGCCGCCGGCGACGCGGGCGGCGGTCTCGCGGGCGCTGGCCCACTCGAGCACGTTGCGCACGTCGGTGTGGCCGAACTTCCAGAGGCCGACGAGGTCCGCGTGACCGGGGCGCGGGAGGTGGACCTCGCCCACCTCGGCCTCGACCGGCCACGGGTTCATCCGCTCCTCCCAGTTCTGGTAGTCGCGGTTGACGACCCACAGCGCGACGGGCCCGCCCATCGTCCGGCCGTGGCGGACGCCGGCGGTGACCTCGGCCGAGTCCTTCTCGATCTTCATGCGCCCACCGCGGCCGTGGCCGAGCTGGCGGCGCGCCATGTCGGCGTTGAGGGCGTCGCGGTCGAGCTCCAGGCCCGCCGGGAGCCCTTCGACGACGGTGGTCAGTCCGGGGCCGTGGGACTCACCGGCGGTGATGAGGCGAAGAAGGGTCATCGGATCGTGTAGAAGGGGTTGGGGAGCTTGAAGGCGCGCTGGGCGTGGCCGCCCTGGAGGTCGCTGCGCTGGTCGCCCACGTTGACGAGGATCGTGTAGCCGCTGCGCTCGATGCGGGCGCGCGTCGAGGACTTGAAGGCGACGGTCTTCTGGGAGCGGGGCCGGAACGACGCGCCGGCCCAGCCGCTGCGGTAGCCGGCGGAGCGCAGGTTGGCGAGCGTCTGGGCCCGGCGCGCGGGCGCTCGGCCGGTGACGAAGAAGACCGCGACGCCGCGGGAGCGGGCCGTGCGGTAGAGGCGGCGGATCGGCGCGATCGCGGGGACCGGCCTCGCGGCGACCGCCGCGGGGACCGTCGTGTTGCCGAAGTCCGACGCCTCGAGCTTGCGGTAGTTGGAGAGCGACGTCTCGTCGACGTCGAGCACGATCGCCGGGCGCGTGCCCTGCGGCTCGGCGGCGAGCCCGTCCAGCAGCGCGATGCGGGCGTCGGCCGCCACCGCCCGCAGGTCGCGGCCGTAGGCACCGGAGTCGTGATAGGCCCGCAGCTCGGCCACCCGGCCGGGGCTGTGATCCGCCGCCGCGGGGGCGATCGCGAGCACGCTCACGCCGCCTGGTCGGGCGGCTGGTCGCCGCGTCCGACGGCCTGCGCGTTGTGCTCGGGACCGAGGCGCAGACCCCGTCCCTCACACCACGGACAGGGCAGCTCGGAGCGCTCTCCGCCGAGGTTGGAGCTCACGGTTCCGGTTCCGCGACACGCGGAGCAGGGGATGTCTGTGGGGGTCTCGTCTGTGGCCATGGCCGGCGGCGAGGGTACCTTCCTCGGATGCGCGGGGGATTTCCCACCCCTGCGGCGGCCCTCCTGATCGGCCTTCCGGGAGTCGCCGCGAGGTCAATCCCCGATTGACCTCGTGGCGGCAGATGTGAGATAGTTGAGAGGTTCAAGTGTTTAGCTGCTCGAAAGGTTGTTCCCTCAATTGACCTCTGCCTCGACCGCACGCGATCGCCGCTGGCTGGCCCTGATCCTGCTGGCCGGCGCCCAGTTCCTCGTCGTCCTCGACGCCACCGTCGTCAACGTGGCGCTGCCCGCCATCCAGCAGGATCTGAACTTCTCGGTCTCCAACCTGCAGTGGGTGCTCAACGCCTACACGCTCACCTTCGGCGGCTTCCTGCTGCTCGGTGGTCGTGCGGCTGATCTCTTCGGTCGTCGCCGCGTCTTCATGACCGGCATCGGCCTGTTCGCGGCGGCATCGCTCGTCGCCGGGCTGTCCAACAGCGAGGGCATGCTCATCGCCGCCCGCGCCGTGCAGGGCCTCGGCGGCGCGATCGTCTCGCCCGCCGCGCTGTCGATCGTCATGAACACCTTCGCCGAGGGCGGTGAGCGCACGAAGGCACTCAGCGTCTGGGGCGCGGTCGCCGGTGCCGGCGGCGCCGTCGGCTCGCTGCTGGGCGGCGTGCTGACCGACGCGGTCGGCTGGGAGTGGGTCTTCTTCATCAACGTCCCGATCGCCGCGGCCATCCTCGCGTTGTCGCCCGCGCTGCTGGCCGAGTCGCGCGCCGAGGACGATCGCAGCGGCTTCGACCTCGCCGGCGCGCTGACCGTCACCGCCGGCCTCGCGGTGCTGATCTTCACGCTCGTCAACACGACCCAGCACGGCTGGGGGTCGACGCGGACGGTGATCGGCTTCGTCGCCACCGTCGTCCTGCTCGTCGCCTTCTTCGTCCGCGAGTCGACGGCGCGGTCGCCGCTGATCCGGCTGGGGATCCTGAAGTCGCGGACCCGATCCGGGGCCAACCTCTCGGCGATGCTGGCCATCGCCGGGATGATGGGGATGTTCTACTTCCTGTCGCTGTACATGCAGGACGTGCTCGGGGCGTCGGCGATGCGCACCGGCTTCCAGTACCTGCCGCTGGCCGGGACGATCTTCCTGACCGCGGGCGCGGCGTCGTCGATCGTCGGCCGGGTCGGGGTGCGCCCCACGCTGGTCACCGGCTTCGTGCTGACCGCGATCGGACTGCTGTGGTTCTCGCAGGTCTCGGCCGACGGCAGCTACCTGTCCGACGTGCTCTTCCCGTCGATGATCGTCGCCGTCGGGATCGGGCTCTTCTTCGTCTCGGGCACGGTCGCGGCGACGGCGGGCGTCGCGCCCGAGGAGTCGGGTCTGGCCTCCGGGCTGCTGAACACGTCGCAGCAGGTGGGCGGCGCGGTCGGCCTGGCGATCCTCTCCACGCTGGCCGTCAGCCGCACCAACCACGCGCTGGCCGACGGCTCCTCGGCGGCGGTGAGCGCGGTCGACGGCTTCCAGCTCGCCTTCCTGATCGGCGCCTTCTTCGCGGTGGCCGGGGCGATCATCGCCTTCGTCTTCGTCCGGCCGTCGGCGGCCGAGATCGCGCAGGCGGAGGCCGCGGCCGTTCCGGCGTAGGGCGCTCCCTGGCGCACTCCTAGGGTGGGGGCGTGGCACCGAACGGCCGCTACGCCCCCTCCCCCTCCGGGCCGCTGCACCTGGGCAACCTGCGCACCGCGCTGCTGGCCTGGCTGTTCGCGCGCTCGGCCGGCGCGCGCTTCCTCGTCCGCGTCGAGGACCTCGACCGCGGCCGCTCGCGTCCCGAGCACGAGGCCGGGCAGCTCGCCGACCTCGCGGCGATCGGGCTGGACTGGGACGGCGAGGTCGTCCGCCAGTCCGAGCGCTCCGCCCTCTACGACGCGGCGATCGCGCGGCTCGACACCTACCCCTGCTTCTGCACGCGGGCCGAGATCCGCGAGGCGGCTTCCGCGCCCCACGGCGCCGTCGGGCTGTACCCGGGGACCTGCCGGGAGCTGACCACCGCCCAACGGGCGCAGCGCGAGGCCGAGGGCCGGCGCCCGGCGCTGCGGCTGCGTGCGCCCGCCGGCCTGCGGGCCGGGTTCGTCGATCGCGTGCTCGGCCCGTTCGACGGCCCGGTCGACGACCTCGTCGTGCGCCGCAACGACGGGATCGCCGCGTACAACCTGGCCGTCGTGGTCGACGATCACGACCAGGGCATCGGCGAGGTCGTGCGGGGCGCCGACCTGATCGACGCGACCCCCGGGCAGCTGCACCTGTGCGACGTCCTGGGCTTCGAGCGTCCCGCCCACGCGCACGTGCCGCTCGTGCTCGCCCCCGATGGGGCGCGGCTGGCCAAGCGGCACGGAGCCGTCACGCTGGCCGACCGGGCGGCGGCGGGCGAGAGCGCGGCGGCCGTGCGGGCGGGGCTCCTCGCCTCGGTCGGCCTGCCCCGGGACCTGGCGGCGGCCTGCGCGACCTTCGACCCGTCCGCGCTACCGTCGGAGTCGACTGTGCTGACCCCTGAGGCGATCCGTTGACCTTGCGCTTCATCCGCACGTGGCTGCCCGCGCTGATCGTCGCGCTCGGCGTCGGTCTGTGGATCGCCCACCCGACGGTCGAGACCGCGATCGGCTCCGCCGGCATCGTCGGCGCCGGGATCGGCATCTGGATGATCAACGTGCTGTTCCGCATCGGCGTCCAGGGCGACCTCGAGCGCGACGACGAGGACGCCGCGCGCCGCTTCTTGGACGAGCACGGCCACTGGCCCGACGAGAAGCCCCCGGGCGGTGCGCCGCCGGCCCCCAGCGACCCACCGACGGCCTCCGCGCGACCACGCACGCCGCGTCGTCCGTCCTGACCTGATTGATTTCCCCTATCAGCGCTTCACCGACGCCCACTTCAGAGCTGTCCTCCCTGGCCGACCAGATCCGTGACGCGGGTCGTTTCGGCATCGACACCGAGTTCATGGGCGAGGGCCGATATCGCACGCTCCTGTGCCTCGTCCAGGTCTCCGTCCCGGTCGGGGACGAGGTCCGCGTCGAGGTCATCGACCCGCTGGACGAGTCGATCGACCCGAGCCCGCTCGCCGAGGTTCTGGCCGACCCGGAGATCGAGGTGATCATGCACGCCGCGCGCCAGGACGTCGCCCTGCTGCGGCGCGTGTGGCACACCGAGGTCACGAACCTGTTCGACACGCAGGTCGCGGCCGGCTTCGCGGGGCTGCGCGCCCAGGCCGGGTACGAGTCGCTGCTGAGCGAGCTGCTCGGCGTGCGCCTGCCCAAGACGGCGAGCTACACGAAGTGGGACAAGCGGCCGCTCTCGCCCGAGCAGGTCGAGTACGCCCGCGAGGACGTGCTGCACCTGTTCCAGCTGACCGACGCCATCAAGCGGCGGCTGCAGGCCCAGGGCCGCCTGGAGTGGGCGCGCGAGGAGTGCCGCGCCCTGGAGAGCGTCTCCGACGAGCGCGACCTCGACACGATCTTCGAGCGCCTCCCGCGCGTCGCCGGTCTGGACGCCCGCTCACGCGCCGTGGCGCGGGAGCTCGTCGAGTGGCGCGAGGGCCTGGCCGCCTCCCAGGACCGCCCCGTGCAGTCGGTGCTCGCCGACGCCGCGCTGGTCGAGCTGGCCAAGCGCAAGCCCGACTCGCGCAAGGCGCTGGAGAACATCCGCGGCATCAACCCCGGCAACCTGCGCCGGCGCGGCGACGACATCATCGACGTCATCAGCCGCGGCCGCGATCGGGAGCCGATCCCCTTCGAGGGCGAGCGCCGCCCCGGGCCCCACCCGGGCGACGCGCCGCTGATCGCCTTGGCCGAGGCGATCGTCCGCTCGCGCGTCACCGAAGCCGAGCTCGCCTACGAGCTGGTGGCCTCCCGCGCGGACCTGCAGGCGATCCTGACCGCGGCCCGCTCCGGCGGGGACGCGAGCGTGCGAACCCTGGAGGGCTGGCGCAAGGAGCTCGTCGGGGACGAGCTGCTGGCGCTGCTGCGCGGCGAGCGGTCCCTGCACGTCCAGGACTTCAACGTGGTGATCGAGGAGCGGTAGGGCCCGACCGCGGCACGCGGGGGCGGCCGCCGCGCGAAGCCGCCCGAGCCGTCAGGCCGGCGTCGCCGCCGCTGCCCGCATCACGTCGCGCGGGGCCTCGCGCCCCGTCCACCGTGCCAGCGACAGCGCTCCCTGGGCGACGAGGATCTCCAGGCCGTCCACGGACGGGATGCCGGCCGCCATCGCCGCGCGGGTCAGGGCCGTCCCGCCCTCGCGGTAGACGAGGTCGACGATCGTGCCGTAGTCCCGGACCGCCGCGGCCAGGTCCAGCGGCGCCGCGTCGTGGTCGTGCAGGCCGATCGTCGTGCAGTTGACGAGCACGTCGGCCGGCTCGATCTCGGCGGCCACCTCCACGCCGAGGTCCTCGGCCAGCGTCCGCGCCCGCTCCGTCGTGCGGTTGAAGACCGCCACCCGCGCCGCGCCCGCGTGCCGCAGGGCCCACGCCACCGCCCGCGCGCT
>JAOPZL010000420.1 GCA_025964175.1 Solirubrobacterales bacterium | reverse complement strand
GCCCGCGCCGGGGACGATGACGACGGGCCCGCGCGCGGGACGGCGCCCGATCAGCTGCGGTCGCCGTCGGCGCCGCGCCTCAGGAACCGGTGCCGCGTGCGGAGCGCAGGCCGATGCGCTCGGCGCGGATCGGTCCCTCCGCGGCGCGCAGCGGGCCGCCGCCCCGGCCCGCGCGGTCGGCGATGATCTCGGCCAGGATGGCGATCGCCGTCTGCTCCGGGGTGGCGGCCCCGATGTCCAGGCCGCAGGGGGCGTGCAGGCGCTCGAGCTGGGCGGGATCGGCCCCGGCCTCCAGCAGGCGGCGGTGGCGGTCGGCCGTCGTGCGCCGGCTGCCCAGCGCACCGATGTAGCCCGCCCCCGTCTCCAGGGCGGCGAGCACCGCGGGCACGTCGAGCTTGGGGTCGTGGCTGAGGACGAGGATCGCGTCCGACGGGCCCAGCTCGCGATCGGCCAGCAGCTCCTGGGGCCAGACCGCCGTCGTCTTGGCCACCTCGATGAAGCGGGGCGAGTCGAGGAAGGTCCGGCGCGGATCGCCGATCGTCACGTCGTAGCCGAGCGCGGGGGCGAGCGCGGCGAGCGCGGCCGCGAAGTCGATCGCGCCGACGATCACCAGCTGGGCGGGGTCGCCGTGGACGGTGACGTGCACGGCGATCTCCGCCCCCAGGCGCGCGCCGTCGGGACCGTAGTGGCGGATCGTGCCGTGTCCCTGCGCGAGCGCGCCGCGGACGTCATGCTCGACGTTTGAGTCCATCAGCTGGGGGCCTCCGAGGGACCCGCGGCGCTCGTTGCGGCTGACGGCGAGCAGTCGCCCGGCCAGCGAGCCCTGCAGGACGGTCGCCAGCGCGACCGGGCGGCCCGCGACGAGCGACTCCAGATACCAGGCCAGCGTCTCCTCGTCGGCCTGCGCGACCGCGTGCACGAGCACGTGCACGGTCCCGCCGCAGGTCAGGCCGACCGTCCCGGCCAGCTCGTCGGAGATGCCGTAGGTGACGAGCCGGGCAGGCGCCGGCGCATCGGCCTCGGCCTCGAGCAGCTCGCGGGCCTCGGTCACGACCGCTCCCTCGACGCAGCCGCCGGTGATCGAGCCCTCGACGCGGCCGCTGTCGTCGGCGAAGAGCATCGCGCCCGGTTGCATCGGCGCCGAGTCCTCGACGTCGGCCAGCAGGGCGATGGCGACGCGGCGGCCTTCGCGCAGCCACCCGAGTGCGGTCGCCGCTGAGTTGCGGCTGGGGATCAACGTCGTGGTGCTGAGGGGATCCATCGGACGCCTCCTTGCGGTTCGGCCGTCACCGGCCGGGGAGTCGGTCGGCCGCTGATGTGCCAGAGGCGCAGGCCGAGGTGGAGATCGAGGCGGTCGTCGCCGCGGCGCAGGTCGACGCCGGCCACCTCCTCGATGCGGCGCAGCCGCTGGTAGAGGCTGCTGCGATGCAGGAACAGCGCGGCCGCGGCGGCGCGCGCGTCGCCGGCGTGCTCGAGGTAGGCCTCGAGCGTGTCGACGAGGGCGTCGCCGCCCGGGCACTCGAGCAGGCGCACGAGCGAGGCGGGCAGCGTCGCGGAGACGTCTCGGCCCTCGACCAGGCGGGCGATCGTCCGGTAGGCGCCGATCGCGTCCCAGCGCACGAGGCGATCGAGCTCGGGGGTGCGCAGGCCGAGGTGCAGCGCGTGCTGGGCCTCGGTGTGGGAGCCGCCGAGCTCACCGGCCGCGGTGCGCGCGCCGCCGACGCCGAGCAGCGGCGACCATCCGGGACAGTCGCGCAGCGCCGCGCGGGCGGCGTCCATCAGCGTCCGGGCGCCCTGCTCGAGCTCGTCGGGCGTCTCACCGGCGAGCAGCGCGAGCTCCTGCTCGCGGGTGGCCAGCACGAGCATGTGGCGCGGCGCGAGCCCGCGCCGGACGCCTTCGGTCGCCGCGGCGAGGCGCACGTGGATGGGGTCCGGGGCCGGGCGCCCGTCCTCGTGCTCGGGGACGAGCACCAGCGCCGCGTAGAACGGGGCCAAGGCGAGGTAGCCCCCGCCGACGAGCGCATCGCCGGCGCTGCGGGGATCGCCGGCGTCGGAGCCGACCAGCTCGCGGACCAGCGCCTGCTCCCGCTCGCGCTCCTCGTGCTCGAGGCGGCGGGCGCGGTACAGCACGGCGCCGAGCTCGTCGGCGTAGCCGCACGCGGTCTCCAGGCGCCGGGCGCTGAGCTCGGGCTCGTCGATCAGCCAGATGTAGCCGAGCAGCGTCTCGTCGAAGCGGATCGGCACGCAGACGCGGGAGGCCATCGAGAACGTCGGATTGGCGGGCACGCGCAGGCAGTCGCTCACGTCGCACACGCCGAGCGACTCCAGCCACGTCGTGACCGCGGGCGGCGTCTCGCGCTGGAGGATCGAGCGCAGGCGGACGGCGTCGATGCCGTCAGGGTGCGAGCTGTGGGCGATCGCGCGGAAGCGCCGATCGTCGACCTCGACCGGACCTCCGATCGTCGCAGCCAGCGCATCGACCAGGCCCTGGAGATCGGTCACCGCTGCGGGCCTCTCTCGGCGACGCCGGGCACCGGGCCGGCGCCGCGCAGCAGCCAGGCGATCTGGGCCTGGTGCTCGATGGCGCGGGCGACGACGATCGCCTCGTCGACGGTGGCGCCGACGGCCACGACGCCGTGGCCGCCCAGCAGCGTCGCCTTGGAGTCGCCGAGTCCGGCGATGGCCGCGTCGGCCAGCGCGTGGGAGCCGGCGTCGGCCGGCGGGCACGTGCGCACGGGCCCGATGCCGTAGTAGCCGATCTCCTCGGTGTGCGGCTCCAGCGCGATGCCGAGGAAGCTCCACGCGGTGGCATACGGGCTGTGGGTGTGGACGACGGCCCGGACGTCGGCGCGCGCGCGGTAGGCGGCGAGGTGCAGCGGCACCTCCCGCGATGGGCCGTGGCGGCCGGCAACGACGCGGCCGTCGAGATCGATGGTGACCAGGTCGTCCGTGGTCAGCTCATCGTAGGGGCACCGCGTGGGGGTGATCCGCACCCGGTTGCCGACGCGGGCGCTGACGTTCCCGACGGTTCCGACGACGAGGCCCGCGGCGACCAGGGTCCGGGCACCCGCGATGACCTGCTCCCCCACGACGTCGGGCAGCTCGGAGGCACGGGCCGATCCGATCCGCTCGTGCGTCCGCTCCATCACACGGGGGTCGCGACCGCCGGGACGGGATAGCGGCGGCGGATGTCGTACAGGGTGGTGCGTTCGGCGGCGGGGCGGCCGGCTTGGTGGGCGGCGGCGATGAGTTGGGGTGGGTCGAGCTTGGTGCCGTGGTAGGAGCCGGCCAGGCGGCTGATGGATTCCTCCATCAG
>JAOPZL010000405.1 GCA_025964175.1 Solirubrobacterales bacterium | reverse complement strand
CGGCGGCGGTCGCAACCGCGGTCGCGGCGGGCGCGGACGTGGTCGGGGCCGAGGCCGCGGCGGCGTCGTGCCGCCGCCGGTGAGCGCCCCGATCATCGATCCCGATGGCGAGGGCTTCGACGACGCGCAGGTCGCGGAAGTGGCTCCGGCTGCGGAGGTCGCTCCGGTGGCCGAGGCCCAGGTCGCCGAGGCCGCTCTGGCGGTCGAGGCGCCCGAGAAGCCCGCTCGGCGTTCGCGGGCCAAGAGCGCCGCGGCGGCTGATGCGGTCGAGGTCGCCGAGGCGCCGGAGAAGCCGGTTCGCCGGTCGCGGACGAAGAGCGCTGCGGCGGCTGATGCGGTCGAGGCGGTCGAGGCGCCGGAGAAGCCGGTTCGCCGGTCGCGGGCGAAGAGCGCTGCGGCGGCTGATGCGGTCGAGGTCGTCGAGGTGCCGGAGAAGCCCGTGCGTCGTTCGCGGGCGAAGGTTGCCGCGGCGGCTGATGCGGTCGAGGCGCCCGAGAAGCCGGTCCGCCGCTCGCGGGCCAAGAAGGCCGAGGTCGAGGTCGTGGCGCCCGAGGCGGCCGCCGTCCAAGCCGCGGTCGCCGAGGCGGCGGTGGAGGCGGAGACGCCGAAGCCGGTGCGCCGGTCACGGGCGAAGGCCGTCCCCGCGGAGGTGCCGGCGATCGCCGAGGCGGCTGCCCCGGTGGTCGAGGCCGCCGTCGCGGAGGAAGAGCCCAAGAAGGCGCCGGTCCGGCGGTCACGGACGAAGGCTGCCGTGGCCGACCCGGTTGCCGAGGCGGCACCAGTCGCTGAGGCCGCCGCCGCGGACGAGGCGCCGAAGAAGGCCCCCGTCCGGCGCTCCCGCGCGAAGGCTGCCGTGGCCGAGCCGGTTGCCGAGGCGGCACCGGCCGCTGAGGCCGCCCCCGCGGAGGAAGAGCCCAAGAAGGCGCCGGTCCGGCGTTCACGGGCGAAGGCTGCCGTGGCCGAGCCGGCGACGGCCGACGCCCCGGTGGTCGAGGCCGCTTCGGCGGACGAGGAGCCCAAGAAGGCACCCGTCCGCCGTTCACGGGCCAAGGCGGCTGCGGCGGATGCGCCGTCGGCTGCAGCCGACGCCCCCCTGGTCGAGGCCGCTGCGACGGACGAGGAGCCGAAGAAGGCGCCGGTCCGGCGTTCGCGCGCCAAGGCCGCCGTGGCGGAAGCGCCCGCGGCCGAGGCTTCCACCGGCGAGACCGCCGCAGCGGAAGAGGCGCCGAAGAAGACCCCGGTCCGCCGCACCCGCACCGCGGCGACGCCCGTTGCCGATGACGCCACGGTCACCGAGGCGGAGAAGCCGGTGCGCCGTTCGCGGGCCAGGGCCGCCGCCCCGGCGGCGACGCCTGACGTCGAGGCCGACGAGGCGCCGAAGGAGGCTTCCGTCCGTCGCTCACGCGCCAAGGCCGTCGCTGCCCCAGACGCGCCGACCGAAGCCGCACCCGAGGAGGCCGACGCGGAGCCCAAGCCCGTGCGCCGCACCCGGGCGAAGAAGGCCGCCGACCCCGAGTAGGGAGCGGCGGCCCGTCGCTCAGCGGCCGAGATGGACCTCGCCGGCGTCGAGGACCGTCGTCGAGCCGTCGGCCAGCGCCACGATCAGGCCGCCCGCCGGGGAGATGCCGCCCGCGACGCCGGAGCCCGCGGCCCACGAGATCTGACGGCCGGCCAGCGCGTCGCGGGCGCGGATCGCGTGGAGCAGCTGGGCGGCGTCGGCGGCCAGCCAGCGCTCCAGGGCGCGCAGGAGCCGATCGAGGGTCGGTTCGACGTCCGTCGGCGCGAGGTCCAGGGACCCCGCCCGTTCGCGCAGCTCCGGCGGCAGGTCCTCCGGGCGCACCGCGACGTTGAGCCCGATGCCGAGCACCGCCCACCCCTCCTGCGGACGCCCTTCGGCCAGGATCCCGGCGACCTTGCGCCCCTCGACGAGCACGTCGTTGGGCCACTTCACCAGGGCGCCGCCGCCCGCGACGTCGGCCACCGCGGCGGCCGCCGCGAGCGGCAGCAGGGCGTCGAACTCGCGCAGGACGACCGACGCGATCAGGGCCCGGCCCGGCGGCGCCGACCAGTTGCGCCCCTGTCGCCCGCGCCCGGCCGTCTGCTCGGTCGCGGTGACCAGCGTCCCGTGCACCGCGCCCGCGGCGGCGAGCTCCTTGGCCCGTGCGTTCGTCGAGTCGATCGAGCGCACGTGCAGCCGCGGCGACCCGAGCGGCCCGCTCATCCGATGCGCCCCAGCCGGATCTCGACGTCGCGCTGTACCCGCAGGTCCTGTTGCGCGGAGCCGCGGTTGACGGCCAGCGCGAGCTGGTGCTGGGCGTCCTCGTAGAGCAGCAGCTCGCCCTCGCCGACGTCGGCGAACGTGGAGGCGAAGCGGGCCTGGCGGACCGCCCCGCCGGCCCGGACGGCGACGCGGGCGCCGAGGCGCAGGTCGACCGCCGCGAGATCGGCGTGGGTGGCGTTGAGGATGACGTTGCCGAAGCGGTCGCTGATCAGCGCGTGGGCGCGCAGCTCGCCGTCCTGGACCACGGGCACGGGCAGCTCCAGCGGGACGAGCTCGTCGACCGCGATCGGGTCGCCGCAGCCCGCCAGCGGCTCGCCGCGCGCGAGGGCGGCAGCGACCGGGGTGAAGATGTCGCGGCCGTGGAAGGTGGCGGAGACCGGCTCCAGCCGCCACGGCGAGCGACCGACGTCGTAGGCCTCGATCGCGCCGCCGAAGCGCTCGGCGGCGAGCATGAGCAGGCCGTTGTCGGGACCGACGAGCAGCTGCTGCTCGTTCGCGCAGCGCAGCGCGATCGCACGCCGCGCCGCACCGACCTGCGGGTCGACGACCGCGAGATGCACGCCCTCGGGCATGAACGGCAGCGCGTTGCGCAGGACGATCGCGCCGAAGCGGACGTCATGGCGCGGGATGCCGTGCGTGACGTCGATGACCCGCACCGTCGGGGCGAGGCCGGCCAGCACGCCGTGGCAGACGCCGACGAACTCGTCCTGATGGCCGTAGTCAGAGGCGAAGGTGACGAACACGGTGGCGAACACTACGGCGCCCGCAAGGTGACGAACACTACGGCGCGGCGGGCGTCACCTTCGCCCGCAAGGTGACGAACACGGTCGCGACGGGTAGCTCTCCCCCGATGACGAGCGATGACGCCGAAGAGCTGACCGGCCTCCCCGATCCCGACGCGCCCGAGGCCGAGCCGCTCGGCACGACCGAGTCCGACCCCGACGGCGAGGGCGACCCCGCGCGCGGAGCCGGAGCGATGCCCGGCATCCCGGCCCGAGACGAAGAGGGACCGACGGATGGCTGATGGCCGGGATGCCGCGTATCCCGGCCCGAGACGAAGAGGGACCGACGGACGGCTGATGGCCGGGATGCCGCGCATCCCGGCCCAGACCGAGGGACGGTCAGGGCTCGCGCCGCGTGGCGTCGCCTATGCTCGCGCGATGGATCGCGGCGGCTTCGAGCCGATACTCGTCGGCGTGGCGCTCGCGGTCCTCACC
>JAOPZL010000368.1 GCA_025964175.1 Solirubrobacterales bacterium | reverse complement strand
CGGGGCGGCGCGAAGCCGCCCGGGGACGACGGTGCCGGCGCGAGCGGGCCGCCGAACGCGTCGGCTCCCGAGCCGGGGAGGCCGCCGCCGAAGGCTGCTTCCGCGTCGATTCGGCCGTGGTCGTCGCGCTCGCTCATGGGACCGATTGAACCAGCGGGCACGGCGTCGCGTCGCGTTCCCTATCGTCGCCGACGTGAAGCCGGAGCGGTCCGCCATCGCGCTGCTGCTCGCCGGGGGGCTTCCGTTCGTCGTCGGGGCCGTGCTCGCGCGGCCCGACCCGGGCGGGACGGACCGCGGCCCGCTGGTCTGCCCGTTTCGCGCGGTCACCGGCCTGCCGTGCCCGCTGTGCGGCGCCACGCGCGCGGTGACGCTGCTCGCGCACGGGGACCCCGGGTTCGCCCGCTTCAACCTCGTCGTCCCGCTGGCGTTGATCGCCGCGTTCCTCGCCGGGCTGTGGCTGGCGGCCGGGCGGCGGCTGCCCTCGGCGAGCGCGCGCACCGTGGTGGTCGCGCTCGTGGCCTGCCTCGCGGTCTCGTGGGCCTGGACGCTGGCCCACCGCGACGCCATCGTGACCTAACCTCCGGGCATGACCGACGCGCTCCCCGAGCTGTGGCTCGCCCGTCATGGCGACACCGCATGGACGGTGTCCAAGCAGCACACCGGCAACACCGATCTCGAGCTCAACGAGGCGGGCGTCGAGGCGGCTCGCTCCCTCGGTCTCAAGCTGGCGGGGCGCGAGTACGACGTGATCCGCTCCAGCCCGCTGCGCCGCGCGCTGGACACCGCCCGCCTCGCGGGATTCGACCCGCAGGTCGACGAGCGGCTGCGCGAGTTCGACTACGGGGACTACGAGGGCATCACCACCGACGAGATCCGCCGGACGCGGCCCGACTGGGACCTGTGGACCGACGGCGTGCCCGACGGCGAGACGGCCGCGATGGTCGGGGCGCGGATGGACGCGCTGATCTCCGACCTGCGTGCCGGCTCTCCCCGCCGCGTCCTCGTCTTCGGCCACGGACACGCGCTGCGGATCCTCACCGCGCGGTGGCTGGAGCTCGACCCGGTCGAGGGCCGGCGCTTCCTGCTGGGCCCGGCGGGCGTCGGCGTGCTCGGCAGCGAGCACGGCCGCAGCGCCGTGAGCCACTGGAACATCTGAGGTCGGCGCGTTCATGCGCAATAAGGTGGCGAGGCGATGAACCCATGGATCGCCGAACAGGCCGCCGAGATCGCCGCCCGCGCCGAACGCGAGCTCGAGGCGCTCGTCGGCGTCTCCTCGCCGTCGGGTGACGTGGCCGGCGCGGAGGAGTGCATCAGCGTCGTGGGCGCGCTGCTCCCGGCGGACGCCGCGACCGAGCGCGTGCCCTGCTCGTCACCCGACCACGCCGACGACCTCATCGTGCGCCTGCCCGGGACGGGCACCGGCGACGCCGCGCGGCGCATCCTGCTGCTCGGCCACCTCGACACCGTCATCGCCCACGATGAGCACCGTCCGCTGCTGCGCGAGCAGGACCGGCTCGTCGGGTCGGGCACCGTCGACATGAAGGGCGGCGACGTGATCGCGCTCGGCGTGCTGCGCGCGCTGGCCCACCGTCGCGCGGAGTTCGCCGAGGTCGCGCTGCTGCTGGTCTGCGACGAGGAGTGGCGCCGCGCCCCCTTCGCCCACGCCGAGCGCTTCGCCGGCTGGGACGCCTGCCTGTGCTTCGAGGCGGGCCAGCTGACACCCGACGGCGACGAGGGCGTGATCGTCCGCCGCAAGGCAGCCGGGACGCTGCACGTGCGCGCGAGCGGCACCTCCGCGCACTCGGGCGCGGCGCCCGAGCGCGGGCGCAACGCGCTGCTGGCGCTGGCCGCGATGGCCCAGGCCGTCGCCGACGCCCACGACCCGGCCGGGCCCGATCGCCTCACCGCGGTGCCCACGGTGCTGCACTCGGGCGATGCCTTCAACGTCGTCCCCGCCGTCGGCGAGCTCTACTGCGACCTGCGCTCCGACCGCACCGACGCGTTCCACGAGCTGCTGGCGACGCTGCCGACCGAGGTCGGCGGCGCCGAGCTGCACGCCGAGTTCGCGCGGATCTGGCCGGCGATGGACGCACGCGACGTCACCGCGCCGCTGCTGGAGCGGGCGTCCGAGCGCCTGGGCCGCACGATCGTCGCGGCCAGCCGCGGCGGCGCCAGCGACGCCAGCCACTTCGCCTCGACCATCCCGCTGACCGTCGACGGCCTCGGCCCGCGCGGCGGCGGCGCCCACGCACCGCACGAGTTCGTCCTGCGCGCCTCGTTCCGCCAGCGCGCCGAGGTGGCGCTGGCGCTCGTGGACGCGCTGCTCTGAGGCTGAGCGGCCACCCGGACCGGACTCAGGCCGCCAGCAGCTCCGGAGACCCGCCCGCCACCAGCGCCGCGTAGCGCCCGCCGAGCGCCAGCAGCTGCTCGTGCGTGCCCCGCTCGACGATCACGCCGCCGTCGAGCACGACGATGAGGTCCGCGGCGCGCACGGTCGAGAGCCGGTGGGCGATCGCGATCGTCGTGCGGCCGGCCGACAGCTCGTCCAGCGCGTCCTGGACCAGGCGCTCGGTCTGCGTGTCCAGCGCGCTGGTCGCCTCGTCCAGGACGAGCACCGGCGGGTTGCGCAGGACGGTGCGGGCGATCGCGATGCGCTGCTTCTCTCCGCCGCTGAAGCGGTAGCCGCGCTCGCCGACGACGGTGTCGTAGCCCTCGGGCAGCGAGGCGATCAGGTCGTGGATGCGGGCCGCGCGCGCGGCGACCTCGAGCTCGGCGTCGGTCGCCGCGGGCTTGGCGAAGCGCAGGTTGTCGGCGATCGAGGCGTGGAACAGGTAGGTCTCCTGGGAGACGAGCCCGACGGTCGCCGCGAGCGACTCGAACGTCGCCTCGCGGATGTCGGTGCCGTCGATCCGCACCGCGCCGCGATCGGCGTCGTAGAGGCGCGCGACGAGGTACCCCAGCGTCGTCTTGCCCGCCCCGGTCTCGCCGACGATGGCCAGCGTCGTGCCCGGCGCCACGACGACGCCGATCCCCTGGAGCGTCCACGGCGCCTCCTCGCCGTAGCGGAACCAGACGTCGTCGAAGGTCACCCGCCCTCCGCGGCCGTGCAGCTCCTGGGTACCGCCGTGGATCTCGACGGGCAGGTCGAGGTACTCGAAGATGCGGTCGAAGAGGGCGAGCGAGGACTGGACGTCGACGCCGACGGAGAGGAGCGAGCCGATCGGCGAGAGCAGCCGCGTCTGCAGCGTCGTGAAGGCGACCACGGTGCCGATCGAGACGGCGTCGGGGGAGAGGCCGGCGAACAGGTAGACGAGCGCGGGCATCACCGCGAACGACATCTGGATCGTCGCCATGACCCAGCGGCCGGCCATCCGGCTGCGGACCTCGAGGTCGGCGAGGCGCTCGGACTCGCCGTCGAAGCGCACCGCGAGCTCGCTGGTGCGGCCCATCGTCTTGCCCAGGAGGATCCCTGAGACCGAGAGCGACTCCTCGATGAGCGTCGAGATGTCGGCCATCGTCTCCTGGCGCTTGCGCGTGATCTTGCGGCGCTGGCCGCCGACGCGGCGGCTGAGCCAGACGAAGAGCGGCAGCACGGCGAGGGAGAACGCGGCCAGCAGCGGATCGAGCAGCAGCATGGCCACGGTGGTGGCCAGCACGGTCGTGACGTTGGAGACGATCGAGGTGGCCGTCGAGGTGACGACCGACTGCACGCCGCCGATGTCGTTGGCGATCCGCGACTGCACCTCGCCCGTGCGCGTTCGCGTGAAGAACGCGAGCGGCAGCCGCTGGAGGTGGCGGTAGACCTGCGTGCGCAGGTCGTGCATGACGCGCTGGCCGACGAGCGTCGAGAGCCAGGTCTGGGCGACGCCGAGGGCGCCGGTGAAGATCGAGATGGCGATCATCCCGCCGACGAGCCAGGCGAGCATCGTCGTGTCGCGCTCGGGCAGGGCGGTGTCGAGGATCGCACGCAGGAGGAACGGCGAGACCATCGAAACCCCTGCTGAGAGCACGATGAGCGCCAGCACGGTGCCCAGCCGGGCACGGTACGGGCGGAACAGTCGGGCGATCCTCACCCAGGGCAGTCTAGCCAGTGGTAGTTGAAGTGCTCAACCATTACGGGAAACGGTTGGATCCAAAACTCGCTACAGTTCCGGCCGTCGAATGACCAAAGCCGAATCTCTGCCGTCCCGCCGGCGGAGAACGGGGGAACCATTGGCCGCCTAGTTGCGGCCGGGGGCGAATCGCTGGCCTTGTGCCGGTGTAGCGCTGCTCTTTCTGCGCGAGCCCGACAGCTAACCCCGTAGGCACTGGAAAGAGAAGGGATCCGCCCGCAGTGCCTGACATACGCTTTCCCGCAGCGGTCGTGGTTCTAACCACGATCGCCGCGATCGCAGTGCCCACCACCGCTTCCGCCGCCGTCTTCGGGACGCGGACCATCGCCAACGGCTCCAAGGGCTCTGACGTCAAGACGGCGCAGATCCTCCTGCAGCGCACCGGCGCGAGCATCTCGGCCGACGGCAGCTTCGGCCCCGCCACCGCCAAGGCGGTGAAGACGTTCGAGAAGACCAACACGCTCGCCGTGGACGGGAAGCTCCAGCCGACCGACGCGCCCGTGCTGCGCGCCAAGGCCGCGGCCGCGCAGGGTCGCACCACCGAGAGCTCCTCCAGCGGCGACACGCCGACGATCACCCCGCCGACGACGACCACCGCGTCGTCGACGACGCCGGTCGACGACACGGGCAGCGATCCGATCGGCGGCGCCGTTCCCGGCGATCCGGTCGGCACTCCCGGCGAGAAGGCGATCATCAACCCCGACGGCACGGCGACGGCTCCGGCCAGCGCGCCCCCCGTCGTCCAGGAGATCATCGCCGCGGGTAACGAGATCGCCTCCAAGCCGTATCGGTACGGCGGCGGTCACGGCAAGTGGAAGGACACGGGCTATGACTGCTCGGGCTCCGTCTCCTATGCCCTGCACGGCGCCGGCATCCTCGACGCGTCGATGCCCTCGGGCAACTTCGAGACATGGGGCGATCCGGGCAGGGGGCAGTGGGTCACGCTGTACTCGCGTGGCGACCACATGTTCATGTACGTCGCGGGTCTGCGCTTCGACACCTCGGGCGCCAAGCCGTCCCGCTGGCAGACCGCGACGCGCTCGACCTCCGGCTTCACCGTCACCCACCCGGCGGGGCTCTAGCTCCGTCGGACGGCCGCGTCCCGTCGGCCGCGCGGCCTCAGTCGTCGTGCCCAGGCCGGCGACGGTCGCGCTTGACGTTGGATCGCTGGCGCTTGGCCTCGACCCGCTTGGCCCGCGCCGAGCGGGTGGGGCCCGTCGGCCGGCGAGGACGGCGGACGTGCAGCGCCAGGGAGATCCGCTCGCGCAGGCGCTCCAGCGCGAGCTCGCGGTTGCGGGCCTGCGAGCGCGCGTCCTGAGCCACGGCGACGACGCGGACCCCGAACCGGGCCCGCAGCCGCTCACGCTGCGTCTCGGTCAGCGTGGAGGACGCCTCGACGTCGAAGATCGCCTCGACGCGCGAGGCGGTCACGTTGGCGTGCTGACCGCCGGGACCCGACGATCGCGAGGTGCGTACGAGCACCTCCGAGAGCGGCAGGGCGAGGTCGCGGGTGATCTCCATCGGGTCCTCCATCACCCCTGGAGTCTGACGCGACTGGTACAAGGGAGGGGTGTCCCTGCCCCGCGTCCTCGTCACCGATGACGATCCCGCCATCCGGGAGCTCATCGGCGAGCTGCTGCGGCGGGACAACCTGGAGGTGCTGGAGGCGGCCAACGGCCGCGAGGCGCTGCGCCTCGTGCACTCGTCGCATCCGGCCCTCGTGCTGCTCGACGTCTCGATGCCCGAGCTCGATGGGTGGCAGACGCTGGAGCGCATCCGCGACTTCAGCGACGTCCCTGTCCTGATGCTGACCGCGCATGCCGGTGAGCTGGAGAAGGTCCGCGGCCTGCGCGCCGGCGCCGACGACTACGTGACGAAGCCGTTCGGCCGCCAGGAGCTGCTCGCGCGCGTGGGAGCGCTGCTGCGCCGCACCTCCTCGTCACCCGCCGCGCCCGACGTCTACGAGGACGGCTACCTGCGCATCGACTCGTCCAACGCGACGGTCGACGTGCTCGGCGGCCCCGTCGCGCTGACGCCGCTGGAGCTGCGCCTGCTCCAGGTGCTGGTCCGCCACCGCGACCAGGTCCTGGCCCGCGATCAGATCCTCGAGCACGTGTGGGGCGATCCCGCCGCCTCGTCGGCCCAGGTCAAGCTCTACGTCGGCTACCTGCGCCGCAAGCTCGAAGCCGCGGCGCCGCACGCCGACGTGCCGATCGAGACGGTCCGCGGCTTCGGCTACCGCTACCGCTCGACCGCCGCAGCGGCGTAGGCGCGGTGATCGCCGCCGCGCGCGACGTCGCCGCGCCCCCGGAGGCGGTCTTCGCGCTCCTGGCCGACCTGCGCGCCCACTGGTCGCTGGCCGACCGCTGGACGGAGGTGGTCGAGCTCGGCTCCGAAGGAGGGACGATCCGGCTGCGCGGGCCGCTGGGCTCGTGGCGGATCGCGCGGGTCCGCGTCACGGGCCGCACGGCGCCGTCGGAGGTGGTCGGCGTCGCCTCGCTGGGCCGGCGCACCAGCGCGCGCGTGCGGTGGACGATGGAGCCGATCGAGGGGGGTGCGGCGACCCGCGTCACGCTCGCCGCGCAGGTCGTGTCCGCCGGTCCGGGAGACCGCCTGCTGCTCGTCGCCGGAGGCCGTCGCTGGCTGGCCTGGCGCTTCCGCGTGACCCTGCTGCGGCTGGAGCGTTTCCTGGGGAGTGAAAAAGACCCTATGAGCGAGTCTGTAACACATGGTACGTTGCCGCCCGTCGGCCCGGGGAGAGGACCCCGGCAAGAGGACTCATCGGAGGAAACGGCTGCTATGGCCACAGGAACCGTGAAGTGGTTCAGCGACGAGAAGGGGTTCGGGTTCATCACCCCGGACGAGGGCTCGCGTGACCTCTTCGTGCATCACAGCTCGATCCAGAGCGACGGATATCGGACCCTCGCCGAGGGTGCCAAGGTCTCCTATGACGAGGAGGCCGGGGACAAGGGCCCGAAGGCGATCAACGTCCAGAAGCTCTAGCGAGCTCCTGGCTGTTCAGCCGCCGGCAGCACCTCGCCGCCGTACCAGCGGCTGAGCACCGTCTGCGCGCGCTTGCCCTGGGGGCTGTAGTCCCCAGGGCTCTGGCGTTCGTCAGCGGACCAGTCCCAGATCAGCATCCCGCTCATCCAGCCGAGCTGGCCGAGCGCGCGGAACGCGCCCTCGTAGGCGTTGGCCTGCGCCGACTGGTCGATCGGGCCCGTTCCCTCGGTGGCCGGAGCCTGCGCGGTGCCGTCCCGGCTCGTGTAGCCGACCTCCGTCAGCAGCACGGGCTTGCCGGTCTTGGCGTTCAGCGCCTGCATGCGGGTGATCCACGGCGACCACGCGGCCTGCAGCTGCGCGACCGTCGGCGTGGGGTCGTCGGGCGTCAGCGGCATGTAGGCGTCGACGCCGACGAAGTCCAGGGCGTCCCAGAAGCCGACCTTCTCCGCCTCCTGGACCCAGTTGGCGGCGTAGGTGAGCGGCCCGTCGTATCGGGTCTTGACGTCGGCGATGAGGGTCCGCCACGCGGTGGTGTCGGGGCTCATCGAGACGAGCTCGGAGCCGACGACGAGCATCTCGGCGTCCGCCTTGGCCGCCAGCTCGGCGTAGTGGTCGACCATGACGGCGTAGGAGGCGAACCAGCTCGCTCGCGAGCGGGGGGCGATCTCGCCGCGGAACGTGCCGTCGCGCACGTTGATGTGCGGGGCGAAGCCGACGGTGAAGCCCTGCGCCTTCGCCGTGCGGGCGATCGACAGGAGCGAGGCGTCCGAGGGCGTCTCCAGGGGGTCGGGCTGCAGCTCGGTCGAGGTCTTGGAGTCCTGGAACCACAGGACGGGCAGGACGATCTCGGTGGCGCCCGTGGCCTTCAGGGTCGCGAGCGCCTGGGATGCGGCCGGCTGGGTGAGGGCGTCGGCGGAGTAGGCGGTGACGTTCGCGCCTCGCGTCATCCCCGACCGGATCGGGGGCTGCGGCGTGGCGGCCACGGTCCTGGTCACGGTGGTGGGCCCGTCGCTCCCGCCGCAGGCGGCCAGCAGCAGCGCCACGGCGAGCGTGGCGCCGGCACCCGCTGCCGCGGCGGCGGCACGGCGGGTGCGGGATGGGGTCCGGCGGGTGCGGGCGGGCCGGCCGGGCCTAGTGGCTCGCGACGTGGCCGTCCTCGGGCTCGAGCGGCTGGCCGGCGTCCTGCCAGGCCTGGGTGCCGCCCGCGAGCGAGTAGGCGTCGAAGCCGGCGCCACGCAGCGCCTGGGCGGCCATCAGGGAGCGTCCGCCCGACTTGCAGACGAACACGACGGGCTGCGCGGGGTCGAGGGTCCCCGCCTTCTCGCCGAGCTCGCCGAGCGCGATGTGGGTGATGCCGGGGATGTGCCCGGCCTCGACCTCGTGATCCTCGCGGACGTCGACGATCTGCGCGCCCGCGAGTCGGAGTTGCGCCGTCTGGTCGACGTCGACCTCGATCGCGCCGTCAGCTGGAGTCGCCATGGCGGGCAGGGTAGTGCGTCAGATGGCCGAGCCGTCGTTGGCGGCGGCCTACCTCAGGTCGAGCGAGGGACGCGCGCAGCGGTGGCCGTCGAAGCAGGGGACGGGATGGTCGCTGGGGCCATCGTTGTGGAAGTGGACGTCGGTGGTGTCGGCGGGGCGCAGGGTACGCGCCACGGCCGAGAGGATGCGGCGGGGCATTCAGATCTCCTGGGGGGTCGTGGGTCGCCTTAGATAGTAACGGGTTTGTGACAGCCGGAAGTGTGGCTTGTGTCACATTTGTGCACGCTGTCGATCCCGATAGGACCGGACGCGGGTACGGGTCCCGCAGCG
>JAOPZL010000355.1 GCA_025964175.1 Solirubrobacterales bacterium | reverse complement strand
GGCTTGTCGACGGCCGCGTGCGCCACCCCCGCGGGGGCGATCGCCAGCGCGACCCCGATCGCCAGGACGCGTCCAGTCATGGGACCACTCTCCCACTCCGTCGGCGCCGCGTCACCCCCTCGGCCGGCCCCGAGTCGAGCGAGCCTCCCGGGCCCTCGCGTGACAGCAAGCCGCGGAGCCTCTGACCACCGACGCCACCGGCGTGGCTGCGCAGATCCACACGCGGATGCCCGTGATCCTGCCCGACCGCGAGCGTCAGGCAGCGTGGCTTTAGCGCCAGCCGATCCCTGCGCAAGCCGGACTACTTCAACTGTCGTCCGTTCCGCACCGTCAAAGCGCCGTGGTCGAACGTTCGGGCTGCCCTGCCGAGGACCACGCCCGCATTGTCGGCTCGTGGGGCCACCCTCTCCGCGGGTAACCGTGCGCGAACGATCGGCGCCCGATCGCACTCGACTACTGCTTGCGCTGGGGTCGTGGCGGGTCCTGGGATGTCAAACTTGGAAGCGTCGCGAACACGCCCAATAAGCCGCGGGCTGCTCTCAATACTTCGGCTTCGTCGACCCTCAACCCCGTGAAGCAGAATCCGTTGACCGCGCTTCCGGAGATGACGTCGTCGCCGTGCTGACGATGCTGCCGTGGGGCGGAACGGTCACCAGCCGGACCAGCGGGCCGCCGGCGTCTTGCGCTTGAGCCCGAGCGGCGGTTAGCGTCGATCCACGCTTACAGCGACCCGCATCCGCGTCGGTTCCGCTCACGAGCCACCGGCCCGCAGGAGCCCCCTGCGCGGCACCGTGGCCGCGTTGCTGGGAGGGCTGGCGCTGCTCGTCGCCGAGACCGGGGTCCTCCAATCGCCGCGAGAGCGGAGAAAGCGAGCCGACATGTCCACGTTGGGCCTGAGTCCCGTCGCGGCGTTCGTGCTGCGCAGCCTGCACGACCACCCGGACCTCCGCCTGCCCGAGGCGATCGCCGGCCAGGCGCAGGCCAAGGAGGCCTTCGACCGCGACGCCGTCGACCGCGGCCTGGCCGAGCTCCAGCAGCGAGGCCTCGCCGAGCACGAGGCGGGCAAGGGCTGGCGCATCACCCCGGCAGGCCGAGCCGGCTAGGGCTGGAGGCGACACGTGGCCGCCCCCGGCGACGTCCTGCAGCTGCCCCGCCTCGGTGTGCGCGTCGAGTTCCGCACGACGTCGGAGGTCAGCGGCGGCGAGCTGCTGGAGTTCGACGTCGTGGGCCGTCCACGCGGCTTCATCGCGACGCCGCACGTGCATCCCCGTCAGCGCGAGCGACACGAGGTGCTCGAAGGGGCGATGGCGCTGCGCATCGGCGGCCGGACGCGGACCATCGGTCCAGGCGAGGCGGCCGAGACGCCCGCCGGGACGCCCCACCGCCACGTCGCGGCCGGCGACACGGTGGGCCGCGTGCGCGTCCAGTTGCGCCCTGCGGCGCGGACGGAGGCGTGGCTGGAGCGCATCGCGCAGCTGGACGACGAGGGGCAGCTGACCCGGCTGGGCTATCCGCGTCCGGTCGCCGGCGCCCGCCTGATCGCGGACTTCGAGGGCGAGGCGCACGGGACATTCGCCCCGCCGCGCGTCCAGCTCGCGCTGGCCCGCAGCGTCGCGCGGCTAGCCGCCCGCCCCCGCGAGTACGTCTTCACCGACGAGTGGGACGTCCGCGCGCCCGCCGACGCGGTCTTCGCCGTGCTCGCCGACGGGGAGCGCTACCCGGAGTGGTGGCGGCCCGTCTACCTCGCCGCGCAGTCCGACGGCCCGGCAGGGGTGGGCCAGACCGGGCGCCAGCGCTTCAAGGGCCGCCTGCCCTACGAGCTCTCGACGCGCACGCTGGTCACCCGCCACGAGCCGCCCACGCTGCTGGAGATCGCCGTCGAGGGCGACCTGCGCGGCAACGGGCGCTGGACGCTCTCGCCCCGCCCCGACGGCACCACGCACGTGCGCTTCGACTGGCAGGTGCTCGCCGACCGCCCGCTGCTGCGCCGGCTCAGCCCCGTCCTGCGCCCGGCCTTCCGCTGGAACCACGCCTGGGCCATCGCGCGCGCCCGCGACGGGCTGGAGCCCTACGCGCAGCGGAGGCCCGGGCACCCCTAGCGCACGGGCAGCCGGAACTGCCGGCGGCAGGGCCGGCCCGGGCCCGGAGAAGAAGTCCAAGGACGTCCGCCCCCAACCGTTCCTGCACCTCGTCGACGACGGACAGCTGTTCGCGATGGCCGGTCTGCTGGACACCGCCGTTCTGGACGGCGAGACCGTCCCCGCGGCAACCATCATCACCACCGACGCCGCCGGCGCGGCAGCCAAGATCCACACCCGCATGCCCGTCGTCCTCCCCGACCTTGACCGCCAGCTCGCGTGGCTGCGCGACGACCTCACACACGCCGACGTCGCAGAACTCTGCGTCCCGATCGCCGACGGAGTCGCCGGGTCGGCGGCCAGTCCTGCTTGGTGGCGGAATCGGCGTCGGCCGCCGAGCGGCGCTTCGCGGGTACAGCGCACCGGTCGCGGGTAGCGGCTTGCCCATGAACGCCCCAGAACGCAAGGGCCGCCGGAGCGCGACGCCGTTCGGCCCGTTCATCGATCGCGTCGAGTCGGCCGCATTCCTCGATCCGGCCGGGAAGGCCATCGGGAAGCGGTTCCGCAGCGCGGTGTCGCCCGGAGGGTTGAAGGATGCGCTGAGCGGGACGTGGCTGGGGCATGCGCTGCATCCGGCGCTGACCGACCTCGTCATCGGCTCGTTCCTCAGCGCCACGCTGCTGGATGTGCTCGGCGGCGACACGGACGGCCGCGCCCGGTCGCGCCTCATCGGCGTCGGCCTCCTGGCAGCCGTGCCGACCGCGCTGACCGGGGTAAACGACTATGCCGACAGCGAACCCGGCAACGACGCCGTCCGGCGCTCCGGTCTGCTGCACGCCGCCTCCAACACCGCGGGCCTGGCGCTCTACGCCGCCTCCCTGGCGGCGCGGCCCCCACGCGGTGTCGGGCTGCGCCTCGGCGGCACTTCGGCGCTGCTGCTCAGCGCCTACCTGGGCGGCCACCTGTCGTTCAGCCGGGACATCGGACCGGCCCAGACCGCCTTCGATCCTGGACCCGGCGACTGGACGGCCGCCGCCGACGCCTCCCAGCTGCCACACGGCCGCCCCATGCGCGTCGTCGTCGACGAGACGCCGGTGCTGCTGCTGCGCGACGGCGACGGCTTCTTCGCCATCCATGACCGCTGCTCGCACCGTGGCTGCTCCCTCAGCGAGACAGGCGCGGTCGACGGCGAGCATGTCGTCTGCGGCTGCCACGGATCGACGTTCGACCTGCGCGACGGGTCGATCCAGCGCGGCCCGGCGACCGCGCCCCAGCCGGCCTTCCAGGTGCGGGTGAGCGACGGACGGGTCGAGCTACGCCGCCTCGCCGCCAACTGACCGGTAGGCCAACCGCACCACCGGCCTGGCTTCGTGCCCGCCCAAGGGGCCCCGCTGGGCGAGATGCCGCTGTCGATCCTCGGCTGGACCGGTCCGCGAGCCTGCGTGATTCCATGGGATCATGGAATCTCCAGAGATCACCGGAGCGCCGCACGAGCTGGCCAGAGGCCGTTCATGACCGTCCAGCGCCTGGAGCACATCGGCATCGTCGTTGACGACCTCGAGGCGGCGACCGCGTTCTTCGCCGCGCTCGGGCTCGAATTGGACGGCAAGGCCTCCGTCGAGGGCGCCTTGGTGGACCGCATCAACGGGCTCGACGGCGTGCGGGCGGATATCGCGATCCTGAGGACCCCGGATGGCAATGCCAAGGTCGAGCTCGCGCGGTACCACTCGCCGGCCTACGAGGGCCAGGACGGTCCGGAGCCGGCCAACGCGCCGGGCATCCGCCACATCCTCTTCGTCGTCGACGACATCAAGGCATCCCTCGCCAGCCTGCAAGCCCAGGGCGGCGAGCTGGTCGGCGAGCTGGTGAACTACGAGAACAGCTACTGGCTCTGCTACGTGCGCGGCCCAGCCGGGATCATTGTCGAGCTGGCGGAGAAGAACAGCTGATAGGTCCGAACAACATCGCCGTTGCTCCGTCGCCCGAGGGGTGCCTTCGGCGCGGGACTCGGCTAGGACGCTCGCCGGCCCGAAGTCCAGATCCACCGGATGAGTTCCCGCCGGATGGGCTGATCTACCCGGGTGTACGCCATCGAGCCACCGACTGTGGGAAGCCCGGCAAGGCTCGGACGCAGCGAAAGGACAGCGACGATGGCCAACGACGCGACCACCCGCGGAACCAGACCAATGCGATTCGGCGTTGTCGCCCCTCTCAGAACTGATCTTCCGGCGTGGCGAGACCAGGTGCGCCGCATCGCCGACAGCGGTTACTCGACACTTCTCATGCCTGACGTTCAGCAGTGGCAGCCGGCGCCCGGACCCACGCTGGCTGTCGCGGCGACCCTCGCCGATCTCCGGGTGGGTACGTGGGTGTACGCCTCTCCGCTGCGCACGCCTCGGAATATGGCCTGGGAAGCGCACTCACTGTCGGTGCTTACCGAAGGTCGCTTCGAGATGGGCATCGGCACCGGGAGACCCGGGATCGAAGACGAACTGCGCGAGTTGGGCCTTCCGGTGGTCACACCAACCGAGCGGCTGTCTCAGGTGCGTGAGGCCGTCACCGTGCTGAGAGACCTCGACGGAACAGACCTCCATACGCCGGTCGTGATGGCCGTGCGTGGGCCGAAGGCCCGGGCGCTGGCGGTCGACCTTGCGGATACGGTCACGTTCGCTGCGGTGCCGGGCGACTCTCGGGCCGAGATCATGCGGATGGCGGCTGATTTCCGCGCTATCCGAGACGACGTCGAAATCGCGCTCCACGTGCCGGTGGTCGGCAACGTCGTGTCCCCGTTCATGGCACCACCCGACACGGACACTGCCGCCCTGCGCGCGGCCGACTCGCTGATGGTCCTTCCAAGTGACCCGGCGGCGGCCACCGAGGAAATTCTGAGACGACGGGAGGAGAGCGGCTTCACCTACTTTGTCGTAGGCGCCAACGCCGCTGATGCGCTCGCTCCAGTCGTCGCCGAACTGAACGGACACTGACCGCAGAAGGTCTCTCGGACTCGAGGGGGCGGTCGAAGCCGCGACGTGTTGCTTCGGCTTGTGACCGTCTGGGCGCTCGCCTGCGTCGGTGAGCTCACTCGACGCTGAACGCCGCGGACAGTGCATCCGGGTCGGCGGGACGTCGCGGCCACCGCGGCGCACCGCCATCGTCACCGCGAGCTCAAGGTGACCCCGGGAGGCGCCGATTTCATAGGGCGGTGGACTCTCCCAGCGACGCCGGTCCGAGCTGCACGAGGCGTTCATGCACCTCGGCTGCGCCGTCATCTGCCAGCGCTACCTGCGGGGCACTGGGCCGGATGCCGGCTCGCTCAAGGGTGGCTGAGGACGTTGAGGACCTTGCCGTTGGGCTCGCGTACGAAGAACCGCCGGACGCCCCACGGCTCATCCGTCAGCGGATGCACGATCTCGTAGCCCAGACGCCGAGCTGCCGCGTGCGCGGCGTCCACGTCGTCGACCTCGATTGAGGCGTCGGGCTGCACCGACGCGCTTGCGTCCTGACGCATCACGCTGATCTGCGCCGCAGGATTGTCAGGGGCCGCGAACGTCACGATCCAGCCGTGGTCCATCGCCACTTCAAGCCCGAGAACCTCGCGATAGAACTCCACGCTCGCAGCGGGATCATCCGCCTGGAAGTCTGGCACCACGCGTCGAACGCTCATACCCTCACGATGGCACGCCGTCCGGCGAGATCGAGTGCCTTCTGAAACAGGCTCTAAGTCGCTCATCCGCCCACCTGACTTCGAGCGGCGGACCGGGGGCCGCAGGTCGAAGGCCTCTCCCCTCGACGCGGAGGTCGGACACGCCCCGGGCGGGGCGAGATGGACCTGGACCGCTTCCGGCAAACCGGCGGACACCGGCCCACAGTCTGCAACCACCGAGCGGCCTGACCGGGGCCGAAGCCGGCGCCGTCTGTGCGGCGCCGGCTCCTACGCTCAGGCCGACGCGATCTGCTCGCGCGTGTCGCGCGCGCCGTCCTGCGCGGACTCCTTGAACTCCTCGGCGTGATCCTGCGCGGCCTGCTGCGCGGTGTCCTGCGCAGCGTGCGCCGTCTCCAGCGCGATGTCCTTGCCGTGCTGGACCGCCTCCTGCGCGGTGTCGCGGGCCTGGTCCTTGACCTGATCGGCGATCGCGCCCATGCGCTCGTGCTCGACCTTGGTTTCCGGGATCAGCATCCCGGCCAGGAACCCGATGGCCACCGCGCCGACCGCCAGCCCAAGCGGATTCTGCTGAGCGACGCCGACGGCCTGCTTGGCGCCGTCACGAACGTCGGAGGCGTCCGGCGTCGCGTCGGACACCTTCGCGGTTGTCCCCGTGATCTTGCCCCTGATCGAGTCCACCTTGTCGGTCACGCTGTCCTTCGCCCGGCCTTTCACGTCAGCCTTGTAGCTCAGGGCGTCCACGGTCTCGCCCATCTCTTCACGCGTCTGCTCTATGTCCTTGCGGATCGTGCTTGGGTCTTGGCCCATTCGACGTCCTCCTTCACGGTTTCGACGGTTTGTTCGGGCACGACGGGGGTCGCGGCCTTCAGGCGGCCTCGGCCGACGACGGCAAGCGCTCCGGCGATCGCGCCGTACACGACGGTCACGATCAACGCGGCCAGCCACGTCGCCATCGCGGTATCCAGCAGCGCGATGAACATCGCGGTCAGAGCACCCAGGGCGAGCAACCCGACGATGGCGGCTGCGGCCAGCACCCCCGCGCCGACGCTCGCCTGCTTGCCCTTCTGCGTGACCTCGGCCTTCGCCAGGTCGATCTCCTGACGCACAAGGGTGGTCGTCTGTTCGGAGAGCTGCTTGAGCAGGTCCCCCAGCGAGGCGTCCTGCAGCTCCGGCGACGGCCGACCGCCGGCGTCCATGGTCACAACGAGCCGACGGGCGACGCCGTCGGGATCGATCCGCCAGGCCGCAGATCGGCGCCACCGTCCACCGGGGCCGTGACGGGCGTCGGCGTCGCGACCGGAGCCGGCGGGCTCAACGCCGGCGCCGTGCGATCCGCCACCGGCTGCGGGCTCGCCTGCGATCGGTTCCGGCTCGACGCCTTCAGGAAGCGCGACGCGACAAAGCCCACCACGATGCCTCCCGCCACGACGGCCAGCGGCTGCTTGCGCCCGAGCTGCTCCAGGTCGCGGACGATGCGGTCGGAGTCGCTGTCGCGCAGATAGGAACTGAGACGCTCCCCGCGGTCAGCGACCTGCTCGGCCAGCTTGGCCGGACCGTCCTTGCCCTGGTCGCGCAGCTGATCTCCCACCGCGCGAACGTCCTGCACCTGCCGATCGAGCTGATCACCGGCCTGCGTCGATCGCTCGTCGACCTGCTTGCGCAGCTGCTCGCCAGCCTGCGCCCTGACATCCTGCGCCTTCTCCTTCGCGGCATCCATCGGCTGCTGGGCGCCGTCGCCGGACGCGTACGTCTCGGTCCCTGCCATGAGAGCCCTCCCATGATGTGAGTCATCGCCCACAGACGGTCCTCTCTCACGGACAGGAGCCGACGCGGGTCGATACGGTGCTGACCGCGCGAGCGCTCGCCTTCAGGGCGGGGCGCTGTCTCGGCCAGGTACTGCAGAACAAGAAGTGCCTCACCGAGTGGCGCCGCACTTCCGTAGCCGCCTGCTACCCCGTTGGCCGCCGTCCACGCAACGCATATCGGCAACCGACCCCGGCTGACGCGCCACCGCTCGCTCATCTGATCGTCTCACGGGACGTCCGGTGTCGCGCCGACCATCGCACGTTGTCCAGCCACTGAGTTCATGTCGACCAGGACGCATCGCACCGAACGGGCTCGATGGTCGAGCTTGACGTCGATCGCGGCGAGGTCCGCCCAGCGTGCGGATCTGGCTACCGCGGAGGGACATCACCGATCCAGCTGCCTCGATGCCGCTTGGCAGCACTTCAGCCACCAGCGTGGGCGTGCGACGGCCGCGTCGAACCAATGGGCGCGTCGACACCAGCAGCCAGACCCGGAGCCGCGTCCTCAGTCAGGAACGCTCCGAACGGCGCGACTCAGACCTACGCGAGAAGCGATCATCGGTCGCCGCTTCCCCGCCGTAGACCGACTCCCGACCCTCGGAATCCGCGATCTCGGCGGCACTCGCCTCAGCGGCGTCGGTGTCCGCGCGAGAACCGGCCGCCGTAGCGCCCGCATCCACGCTATCCGGGCCGTCGGTCTCTCCGGGGGGCGGCGTTGTCGCGGTCTCACGGACCCAGAGCCCCAAGCGGACCGCCACCAGACCGCCGACCACCACGATCGTCGCAATCACGATGAGAAAAAACAGGAAGATGAGTGGAGGTGCCATAGAAATCGCCTACCCCGACCGGATGGCGCCGACGCGCCAAGCGCACGTTCCCAGAGCGGTGATTACGCCCATGGTTGACTGGGGGAACGGCGCGAACGTGGTCAGCTCCCGTCACCAGTCTGACGACCTCGCGGCCCTCTATCTGCCGATCGCACTCGCAGTGTTCGCGATCGTCGTGGTGGCTTCGTCGCCTCCCTGTGGCGCTCCCGCGCGACGCAGCGGCCAGTAGCCGATCAGCGCTCGAACAGCAACGGCGAAGACCATCGCCGTAGCGGGGCTTCGCTTGACTCTCTCGCCGCGGCGGGCCAGGTCGACCGCGTCCTGCACGCCTTCGCGCCAGACGGCGCGTGTCCAGGCAGCATGATTCGCGCCTCGGTTGCGCCGACCACGATCACGGCGACGACGGCGATCCACGCTCCCTCGACCACGCGGGGACACGCCGTTAGGCCGCTTCATGGTTGAGACATGGCAGACGAGTAGTCGGTGACGAGCACGTCCGCAGCCAGGTAGAGGTCGCTGATGTCGGGGTGGTTGGTGACCTCGACGGCCGACGCGTGCGCCGTGGCGGCCGACAGCTGGTCCACGAGCGGGTGCAGGCGCAGCAGCAGGACGTGATCCTGACCAAGCTCGCGCGGGAACGCGTCCGCGTCCAAGGCCAGCCGGAACGACCCTCCCCCCTCCGCGAACACCTCGTCGTCGCGCCACGTCGGCGCGTACAGGACCGCCGTCTTCCCAGGCGCGATCCCCAGCGTCCTGCGGATGCTGCGTCGGCGCCGGTCGTGTCCGGGGGCAACGAGCGTGTCGTTGCGCGGATAGCCCGTCTCGAGCACGGGGCCGTCCCAGCGAAACGCCCGGCGCAACAGCGGCGTGGCGACGGCGCTGCGATCCAGCCGTCCCGGCGGCGCCCACAGCACGTCGCGGTGCACGCGCTTGAGCGGCGTCCCGTGCCAGGTCTGCAGGCACAGCGTCCCGGGACGCTTGTCCCACGCCACGTTTGTGTGCGTGTTGGCGATCAGGACATCGGCGGACTCCAACGCCTCACGCCCCTCACCGACGTGCCGGACCCGGCGGGAGCTGTCCGCCGGGTCCAGTCCGAAGCGGTGTTCAGTGCGCTGTCGAACGACGCTGACGCGACGCGACGGGAGCGTCGTCCCGCACCCGGTGGGTCATCAGGCCGCTGAGGACCAGGCCGATTCCCACGATCACGTGCGGCAGCCACGCGTTGGTCCCCTCATCGGAGAACCCGAACACGAACGGGGACACGGCAAGCACGACACCGG
>JAOPZL010000350.1 GCA_025964175.1 Solirubrobacterales bacterium | reverse complement strand
TGCTGCGCGCCTGGGCCGCGTCGCGCCGCGCCGCCGCGGCGGCGCCCCGGCGCATCTTCCTCCTGCGCGCCGACCTCCACGGAGCCGACGCGGCGACGCTGGTCGGGCGGCTCGAGGCCGATGGGGTGCGGGTGGGCCGACTGGCCGCCGACACGGGGGTCGAGGGGTTCCACGCGTTCGGGACGCCACTGGTGGCGGGTGGGCCGGCGGTCCTGCCTGCGGGCACGTGGACGATCACGACCGCCCAGCCGACCCGCGCCTGGGTCCAGGCCCTGCTGGAGGAGAACGCGGGGCGCGGCCTGCTCTCGGCCTACGACGACACGTCCTGGTCGAACTCGCTGCTGATGGGAACGGCGGGCGGCTGGACGGACGGCCCGCTCGCGCCGGCCGCGACCACCCCAGCCACCGTCCCGGCCATCCCGCCCGTCCCGATCGCGCCCGCCTACGCCTTCGCCGGCGACTCGCTGGGCGGGCTGTCGCTCGCCACGCGACTGCTCGTCGGTGGAGCCGCCGTGGCGCGGGTCCCCGTCACCGGTGAGCTCACCGCGTCCGGCGTCGATCCCGCGACGATCGCGCGGCTCGCCGCGCCGCTGCACGTCGCCCTCGCCGGCGTCGACGCGCCGCCCGCCGCCGCGGTCCCGCTGCGCGCGCCCCACGTCGCGCTCCTGGACGATCTCGTGCGCTCGGTCACGGGGCCGCCCGGCCAGGAGGACTCCGGCCGGCACGAGAGCCGGGCGTGGATGGCGTTCCTGCTGCGCGATCGCCTCGGGCTGACGGTCGACGACCTCTCCCCCGCCCAGCTCGCGGCGGGCGATCTGACCGCGAGCAGCGCGTCGGCGCTCGTCATCGCCGACGGCGAGGGCACGCTGTCCCCCGCCGCGCTGGCCGCCGTCCACGCGTTCGCGCAGGCCGGCGGCACCGTCGTCGCCGTCGGCGCGCTCGGACTGTCGGTCGCGCAGGCCGCCGGGCTCACCACGGCGGTCGAGCAGCCGCCCGCCGGCTTCGTCTCGGCGGGCGCGACCTTCGCCGTGCAGCTCGATGGGAGCGCCCCGCTCGCCTGGGGCGCGGGCGGCTCCCTCTTCGTCCTCGACGCGGACGACCCGGTCCTCGCCCCCGCCTCCGGGGCCGTCGCCCACCACCCGGCGACGCCTCAGCTCCTCGGCGGATACGCCCGCGACACCGCCGTGCTCGCGGCATCACCGGTCGTCCTGGACCAGCCGGCCGGCGCCGGGCGCCTCGCGCTCTTCGCCTTCGACCCCGCCTACCGCGGCTACGTCGACGGCGCGTCCCGGCTGCTCGTCAACGCCCTGCTGGCTCCCGCGACGACGCCGACGGCGGCGGCCCAGACGGCCCGGACGACGCCAGCCAGCGCAGGTGCTCGACGATCCGCCGCGAGTCGCAGATCGGCTCGGCGTCGATGACGAGCAGCGGCACGTGCCGCTGCCCCGAGAGCCGCGCGACCTCCGGCCGCCTGCCCTTCGCGTAGGGCACGCGGACGACCTCGTGCTCGATGCCGCCGCGGCGCAGCTCGCGTTGCACGCGACCGCACGGGCACAGCCAGTTCGTCGGCGTCGGGCAGCGGTACAGCGTGATCACGGTCCCCGACCCTAGGGCGCCGCCCCCGCCCGCGCCGCATTCGAAGCGGTCGATGCCCGCTAGGGTCCTCGCGCTATGCCCGGGGTCTCCGTCGTCACCGACACCACGCACTACCTGTCGCCCGAGCTCGTGGCGCGCAACGAGATCCACGAGGTCTCCCTGTACGTGAGCTGGCCCGACGGCCAGCAGCGCGAGTCCGACATGGAGACGTTCACCCCGTTCTACGAGCGGCTGCGGGCGTCGAAGGAGCTGCCGACCACGTCGCAGCCCTCGGTCGGTGACTTCCTCGCCGTGTACGAGCCGTTGCTGGCCGCCGGCGACGACATCATCTCGATCCACCTCTCGGGCGGCATCTCCGGCACCGTCGGATCGGCGCGCCAGGCCGCCGAGCAGTGCCCGCCGGGCCGAGTCCGCGTGATCGACTCAGCGACCGCCTGCGGCGGCCTGGGCCTGATGGCGATGGCCGCGGCCGCCGGCGCGCGCGAGGGCATCGGCATGGAGGCGATCGTCGCCCGCGTCCAGGAGACGCGCGACCGCCTGACGCTCTGGTTCGCGATCGACACGCTCGAGTTCCTCGTGCGCGGCGGGCGGATCGGGAAGGCGCAGGGCATGGTCGGCTCGGCGCTGAAGATCAAGCCGATCCTCTCCGTCGAGTCCGACATCATGCCGATCGAGCGCGTGCGCACCTCGTCGCGCGCGTTCGCCCGCCTGGCCGAGATGCTGCGCACGCTGAAGGACGACGGCGTCGACGGGTGGGTCGTGCAGCACATCCAAGCGCAGGAGCAGGCGCGCAAGCTCGTCGACGTCGGTCGCGAGATCTTCGGCACCGAGCCGGTCTTCGTCTCGGAGATCGGCCCGGTCATCGGCGCCCACGTGGGCCCCGGCCTGCTCGGCGCGGGCGGGGTGCCACGGGGGCTGCTGGGGTAGGGCGTCTACCGCTTCTTGCGGCGGCCGAGAACGGCCAGCCCGCCGCCGATGACGAAGCCCGCGATGGCCGCGCCGATCAGGACCTGCTTCTTGTGCGCCTCGATCTGGCGGCGCCAGTCGGTGGCGACGGTGACCTCGCTGCGCAGCTGCGCGACGGCGTTGCCGAGCTCGATGCGGTTGGCCTCGATCGAGGCGCGGATCTCCTGGGGTGTTCTCTGGGGCGGCATCAGCGGCTCACCGTCTCCTTGATGCGCTGGGCCTCTTCGATGGCCAGATCGGGCGTGGGCGGCGCGCCGGCCTTGAACAGCTTGGCGGCGAACCAGCCGCCGAGGGCGGCGAGCACGAGCAGGATCAGCGCGACCAGGAAGAAGCCCCAGAAGTACTGCGTGTCACCGACCGGCAGCGCCCACCAGGCCAGCCACGACAGGCCGTTGAGGATGCAGACGAGGGCACCGATGATGAAGACCGCGGCCGCTCCGCCGATCGCGGCGCCGCGGACGAGCTTGCGGACCTTGGCCGTGACCTCGACCTTCGCCAGCTCGATCTCCTCGCGGATGAGCAGCTGGGCACGCTCCGCGATCTCCTGCACGGCGGCGGAGATCTGGGCGGGGGAACCGGTGGGGTCGTTCTCAGGAGGCAAGGCGCTTGAGGATCAGGGCGGCGATGAAGCCGCCGGCGAACGCGGCACCGACGAGGACCTCGGGCTTCGAGGCTGCGGCGGGAAGAGGCGTGTCGGAGCTCACTGGTCGGGCGGGTCTTCCCCGAAGGCACGGCGCCAAATCACGGCGGCCACCTTGGCGGTGGCGATGGAGGCGAGCGCGCCGAGGCCGGCCAGCAGGCCGGACCACATCAGTCGCTTGGTGAGGTCGTTGGTCATGCGGAACGAATTCCTATCACGTCAAGGCCGTCGCAGATCGTGTCGACGATCTGAGCCTTGGCCGTTTCGGTCTCCTCGGGCGACTGCGGGAGCAGGTCGAAGATCCATCCGGTGAGCACCTGCTCGATCGCGCCGTAGAAGGCGAGGGCGGCGAAGTCGGGGGTCACGTCGGTGCGCAGCTCGCCGTCGGCCTGGCCCTTGGCGACGATGTCGGCGATCAGCTTGTAGGCCTCGCGGATCTTCCCCAGGTGGGTCAGCCCGAACGAGTTCGCGGCCCGCGTGACCTCGACGATGATGACCTTCATCACGTCCGGATCGTGCACGTAGGAGTCGACGATGAACGCCGCGACGCCGCGCAGCTTCTCGCGCACCGGCGCGTCGCGCGCGTCGACCTCGGCGATGACCTGGAGCATCACGTTCCAGCGCTCGAGGAAGACGGTGTCGAGGATCTCGTCCTTGGACGAGAAGTAGTGGTAGACGAGGCCGTAGGCGACGCCCGCCTCCTTCGCGACATCGCCCACGCGCGAGGCCTCGTACCCGTTCGCGGCGAAGACGCGCACCGCGGCGGCAAGAATCAGCTGGCGCTTGTCCTCGGCCGGCGGCATGCGGCGAAACCTTACTCCGGCGCCCTGGCACACATTCGCCACCGGCGGCCCGCTCGGATTGACTAGAGTCAGCAGTGGGCTTCGTGATGGCCGCCGAGTGGTGCCGCAGCCGCTCGTCGAACATCCATCGCGTCGTCAGTGGGGGCGGTCCCGCCTCAACCCCGGGGCCGCTCCCACCCTCCCGGCTCCGCCGGCGAAAATTCCTACCCGGCTCCAACCGAG
>JAOPZL010000348.1 GCA_025964175.1 Solirubrobacterales bacterium | reverse complement strand
ACCCCGGTCACGCCGCCCGTCGGCGGCGGCCCCACCCTGGACGACCTCCTGACGGGAACCTGGGAGACGCTCGCCACGGGTCGCACCGCCGCGTGTCCCATGTGCGCGGGGCCGATGGAGCCCCGCTACGGCCATGGGCACGCGCCCGTCGGCGGACGCTGCGGTCGCTGCGCCACCGAGATCAGCTGAGCCTCGCGCCCGCGCCGGCGCCGCATTCGTCGCCGCTCTGACAGACCGCTTGCGCGCGTTGTCGCGCACGCTCCGCGAGCGCTAGATTGAAACGTGCAGGTCAGGCAACCGCGGAGGCACGCCTTCGAGGAAAGTCCGGACATCACAGGGCAGGGTGGTCGCGCAGGCGACCCGGGGAAACCCGCGGGAAAGTGCCACAGAAATACACCGCCTACGTTCGGGGCTGCAGCTGCGTCCCGAGCCGGTAAGGGTGAAAAGGTGCGGTAAGAGCGCACCGGCGTCGCGGTGACGCGGCGGCCAGGCAAACCCCACCCGATGCAAGGCCAAGCAGGACCGTTCGTAGGCTGCCCGCCGAGGTCCAGGTCGGCCGCATAGATGGATGGTTGCTCAACGACAGAATCCGGCTTATCGACCTGCTGTGGAAAAGCCCCGCTTCGGCGGGGCTTTTCTATTGCTCGAGCGCTACCACGGCGGGTAGCGGGACAGCGGCGCTATCAGGCTGGGATCAGCCCATTGGGGTTGAGCACGAACTTCTCGGCTGCGCCCTTGTCGAAGTCCTTGTACCCCTGGGGTGCCTCGTCGAGGGTGATGGTGGTGGCGTTGACGGCCTTGGCGATCGGCGCGCGGTCGGCGAGGATCGCGTGCATCAGCTTGCGGTGGTAGCGCATCACCGGGCACTGGCCGGTCGTGAACGACAGCGACTTGGCCCACCCGGTGCCCAGCTTCAGCGAGAGCGAGCCATGACGGGCGGCCTCGTCCGAAGCACCCGGATCCTCCGTCACGTACAACCCCGGTATGCCGATCGCGCCGGCGGCGCGGGTCACGTCCATCAGCGTGTTCAGGACGGTCGCGGGCGCCTCCTTGGCGTTGGGGCCGTGGCCCCGCGCCTCGAACCCGACGGCGTCTACGGCGGCGTCGACCTCCGGCTTGCCGAGGATCTGCTCGATCTGGTCAGGCGGGTCGCCCTTGGTGATGTCGACCGTCTCGCAGCCGAACGAGCGCGCCTGCTCCAGTCGCTCCGGGATCGCGTCGCCGACGATGACGACGGCGGCGCCGAGCAGCTGCGCGGCGAACGCGGCGGCGAGTCCGACGGGACCGGCGCCGGCGATGTACACCGTCGACCCGGTCGTCACGCCCGCGGTCACCGCCCCGTGGTACCCGGTGGGGAAGATGTCCGACAGCATCGTCAGGTCGAGGATCTTCTCCATCGCCTGTTCCTTGTCGGGGAACTTCAGCAGGTTCCAGTCGGCGTACGGGACCATCACGAAGTTGGCCTGGCCGCCGACCCATCCGCCCATGTCGACGTAGCCGTAGGCGGCGCCGGGACGGGCGGGGTTGGTCGTCTCGCAGACGCCGGTGTGCCCCTCCTTGCAGTTGCGACAACGCCCGCAGGCGATGTTGAACGGCACCGAGCAGAGGTCTCCGACCTGGATGAACTCGACGCCAGGACCGACCTCGATGACCTCGCCGGTGATCTCGTGCCCGAGGACGAGCCCGGACGGCGCGGTCGTCCGGCCGCGGACCATGTGCTGGTCCGAGCCGCAGATGTTCGTCGAGACGATGCGCAGGATCGCTCCGTGCGGCGTCTTGCGCCCGACGTTCTCCGGCGGGACCCCTGGGCCGTCCTTGAGCTCGAAGTCCGGGAAGGCGATGTCCTGGACCTCGACCGTGCCCGGTTCGATGTAGACGACCCCGCGATTGTCAGCCACGAGCCGCTCCTCTCTGGTTGCTGGTGGCAGCAACTACGTCTTACCCGGTGCGCGGACCGGTACGCCCGAAGTTTGCCGACACCTCCGACGCATCTGCTTCCATCTCGACGCTCATGTCTGTCGACAAGCTCCAAGACGCCGAAGAAGCCGTCAACCAGATGCGCGAGGAGGTCAGCCGCGCCGAGCGTGACGCCCAGAACGCCGAGCTGCGCCGCGCGCCGATCGCCGACACCGCGACCAAGGCCCACACGACGGTCACCGCACCGCTGAGCCAGATCCGCACGATGGTCAACATGCGAGTCGGTGCGCTCCCCGAGCTGCACGAGCTCGCGATCTCGATCAAGGAGACCGGGGTGCTGTCGCCGCCGCTGGTGCGTGCGACCGAGGACGCCGACCAGCCCTACGAGCTCCTCGCCGGCCGTCGCCGCTTCGGCGCGATGGGCCTGCTCGACGCCGCCGAGGGCCCGCGCGAGGACTGGCGCTTCACCCTCGTCGAGGGCATCTCCCGCCGCGAGGCGCTGACGATGCAGTTCGCCGAGAACTTCCACCAGAACAAGCCTGAGCCGATCCAGTTCGCCCGGGCCGCCCGCGCGATCATGAGCGAGGACGAGTCGCTCACCGCGGCCGACGTCTCGCGCCTCGTGGGCGCGCCGACCGCCTGGACGCGCAAGGCGCTGCGGATGCTCGATCTGCCCGCGTCGATCGTCGAACGCGTCGAGCGGGGCGATCTCGCCTTCACCGTCGCCGACGTCGTGCGGCGCGGGATCGCCCGCGGTGACGTCTCCGCCCAGCAGGCGGAGGAGCTCGTCGAGCAGGCCGCCGCCGGGACGATCTCCGGGCAGGAGCTCAAGCACGGCGTCGGCTACGTGCCGCCGCCGCCCAAGGACTACGACAAGCTCTCGCGCGAGCTGGACGAGGCGCGCTGGACCGCGGCGCGTGAGAAGACGGGCAGCAACGAGCCGATCGGGGCCGACGCCGAGCAGCGCGACTGGGAGTCCTCGTCCAAGGGCGGCGGGGCCGAGGGGACGCGCGGAGCGGCCGCCGTCGCCGGCGCTCCGACCTCCTTTCCGGGCGGCGAGCTCGACCGGACCGCGAGCGCCGGCTCGGCCCCCGCGCCGACCGACGAGCACCTCGACGCCTACCTGCTCGGCCGGCTCCTGGCCGGACCGTCGGGCACCCGGCACCGTGAGGCCCGCGGGGTCGCCGATCCCGACGACGGCTTCCGCTACGCGTTCTCGCTGCCGCCGCAGGAGCGCCTCGGGGCGCTGCGTTCGCTGGCGGCCGAGCTGCTGGCCGCCGATCCCGACCCGCCGCGGATGCTGCGGGCCGCCGCCTAGAAGGTCAGCGGGGTGCGGCGGCCTCGGGCGGCCGCCGTGCCCAGATGTTCGCGCACTCCTCGCACACGGACTGCGGGACGACGCCCGCGCGCATGAGCAGCGAGAACGCCTGGCAGCCGAGGCAGAGGCCGAGCGCGGACTCCAGGAACGCCGCGCACGCCAAAGCGCCGGTCACGATCCAGGCGGCGGTCGGGGCATCGAAGGCGTAGGCGAGCAGGATCGCGGCCACGGAGAAGGCCAGGCCGATGGCCTGGGCGAAGCGCTTGGGCGGGCCGGGGACGAGCGTGGCCGGACCCAGGCGCGGGGCGACGACGCGGGTCGCCAGTCGGCCGAGCGGGGAGTAGCGCGGGCCGGCGGCGACGCGCAGGGCGAAGCCAACGGCCAGCACGATCAGCAGCCAGCGCCAGCCGGTCGCGATGGCCACGATGCTGATCGCCACGACGGCCCCGGCGACCACGCGGGCCGCCTTCTCGTTCACCGGGTTGGGGAATTCGAACACGACGATCCACGATAGCCAAGCGAGTTGGTGCGCTATGGGGGCGCCCGACCTACGACCGATCGGGGAGATGCCGCCTGTCCTGTTGCGAATCCGGCGCAATGATGCGAACATCTGTTCGTATGAACGTCGTCTGCGTCCACCTTCCGCGCTTCGCCCTCGCGGCGGCGGCGGGCGGCCGCGAGGCGCTGCTGCGTGAGCCGGCCGCGCTGGCGCCGGAGCCGGGGCGCGAGCAGCGCATCGGTGAGGTGTCGCTGGCCGCCGAGGCGTTCGGGGTGCGCGCCGGGATGCGGCTGGGGGAGGCGCTCGCGCGCTGCCCGCAGCTGGCGCTCGTGCCGCCCGATCCCGTCGGCGTGGCCGACGCCTGGGAGCGCGTCATGCTGCGGCTGGAGTCGATCGGCGCCGCCGTCGAGTCCGACCGCGCGGGCCTGGCCTGCTTCGACGCGACCGGGCTGCGGCGTCTGCACGGCGGCACGCTCGACGCGACGCTGGCCGCCACCCGCCGGGCC
>JAOPZL010000333.1 GCA_025964175.1 Solirubrobacterales bacterium | reverse complement strand
AGGTTCTGCACGCCCGCGTGGCCGGAGCCCGGGCCCTCGAGCAGGTGCCAGTCCAGCGAGCGCTCGGCCGACCACTCGTCGACCTGGGCGAACTCCTGGCCCATGAACAGCAGGTTCTTGCCGGGATGGGCCCACATGTACGCGTACAGCGAGCGCAGGTTCGCCAGCTGCTGCCAGCGGTCGCCGGGCATCTTGCTCAGCAGCGAGCCCTTGCCGTGGACGACCTCGTCGTGGCTGAGCGGCAGCACGAAGTTCTCGCTGAAGGCGTACATCAGCGAGAAGGTCAGCTCGTGGTGGTGGAAGCGGCGGTGGATCGGATCGTGCTGGAAGTAGCCCAGCGTGTCGTGCATCCAGCCCATGTTCCACTTGAAGCCGAAGCCGAGCCCTCCGACGTAGGTCGGCCGCGAGACTCCCGGCCACGCCGTCGACTCCTCGGCCGCGGAGATGATCCCCGGCTCGTGGGCGAAGAGCTGCTCGTTGAGCTCCTTGAGGAAGGCGACCGCGTCGAGGTCCTCACGCCCACCGAACTGGTTGGGGATCCACTCCCCCGCCTTGCGCGAGTAGTCGAGGTAGAGCATCGACGCGACGGCGTCCACGCGGATGCCGTCGACGTGGTACTCGTCGGCCCAGAACCGCGCGTTGGAGAGCAGGAAGTTGCGGACCTCGTTGCGCCCGAAGTTGAAGACGAGCGTGCCCCAGTCGGGGTGCTCGCCACGCCGCGGGTCGGCGTGCTCGTAGAGCGCGGTGCCGTCGAACTTCGCCAGCGCCCACGAGTCCTTGGGGAAGTGCGCGGGGACCCAGTCGAGGATCACGCCGATCCCGTGGTCGTGCATGCGCTGCACGAACGCCTTGAACTCGTCGGGCGAGCCGTAGCGCGGCGTCGGGGCGTAGTAGGAGGTGACCTGGTAGCCCCACGAGCCCGCGAACGGGTGGCCCATGACCGGCAGCAGCTCGACGTGGGTGAAGCCGAGGTCGTTGACGTAGGCGGCCAGCTCGTCGGCCAGCTCCTCGTAGGTCAGCGCGCGGTTGCCCTCCAGCGGGTTCAGCCGCCAGGAGCCCAGGTGCACCTCGTAGACCGACATCGGCCCGCCGAGCGGGTCCGTCTCGGCCCGCTGCGCGATCCACTCGCCGTCGCTCCACACGTACTTGGAGCGGTGCACGATCGAGTTGGTGGCCGGCGGGTGCTCGGTCTCGAAGGCGAGCGGATCGGCCTTCAGCGCCAGCTCGCCCGCCTGCGTGCGGATCTCGAACTTGTAGCGCGTGCCGGCGCCCGCCGCGGGGACGAACAGCTCCCACACGCCGGAGGAGCCCATCGACCGCATCGGGTTCAGGCGGCCGTCCCAGCTGTTGAAGTCGCCGACGACGGAGACCGACCGCGCGGACGGCGCCCAGACCGCGAACGCGGTGCCGGCGACCCCGTCGATCTCGGTGACGTGCGCGCCGAGGCGATCCCACAGCCGCTCGTGGTGGCCCTCGCCGATGAGGTGCAGGTCGACGTCGCCCAGCGTGGGCGGGAAGCGGTACGGGTCGTCGATGCGGAAGTCGCCGCCGTCCGGGTAGCGGACGGCCAGCGTGTAGCGCAGCGGCAGCTCCGCGCCCTTGACGACGCCCTCGAACACGCCGGCGACGTGGGCGAGCTTCAGCTCGACGGGATCGGCGCCGTCGACGAGCACCGCAACCGACTTCGCCTCCGGGCGGAACGCGCGCACCCGCACGCCGTTCTTGGACGGGTGCGCGCCGAGCACCGCGTGCGGATCGGCGGCGTCGCGGGCGATCAGCGCGGCGATCTTCTCCTCAGCGCTCATCTGGCACCACCGAAACGCGAGCCCTCTGGGCGAGCTGCCGGCGCGCTCATGGGATGTCCTCGCCCAGGATGCGTTCGATGCCCGCCACCGGGATCGGCACCCATTCGGGCCGGTTGTCGAGCTCGTAGCGCAATTCGTAGACCGCCTTCTCCAGCTCGTAGATGCCGAGGACCGAGGCGACGGCCGCGTGTCCGGGCGGCAGCAGGTTGACGTCCACGCGTCCCATGTACCCGTCGAGGAACGTGTCGCGCGCCCGCGCCTCCCAGTCCTCCGGGACGTCGTTGCCGCGCAGCAGCGCCGACGCCGACGCCACGTAGGCGAACGAGCGCAGCATCCCGGCGACGTCGCGCAGCGGCGAGCGCTTGCGCCGGCGCTCGGTCAGCGGCCGCGCCGGCTCGCCCTCGAAGTCGAGGATGACCCAGCGATCCGGTGTGCGCAGCGTCTGACCCAGGTGCAGGTCGCCGTGGTGGCGGATGAGCTGCCCGCCGGTCCCCGCGTGGGACATCATCTGCAGCCGGTCGCGGATCTCCTCGCCGCGGCCCTGGATCGGGCGCAGCGCGTCCACCCCGTCGGGCAGGCGCAGGAAGATCCGCTCGATGTCCTCGTCGATCGTCGCGGTGAGCAGCGACATCCCCTCGGGGGTCGACGGCTCGGGGGCGAAGTCGGGATCGCTGGCGTCCGAGCCCAGCAGCTTGTGCATCGTCCCGATCACCTCCCCCAGCTCGTGCAGGCGGTCGAGGAAGCGGTCGGGGTTCGAGCTCAGCTCGTCCAGCGCCAGCTCCCAGCCGTCGCGCCCGTCGTGGATCAGCGCCTGGGCGATGCCCAGCGTGGTCGAGAGCGTGTCGCCGCGCAGCTCGTACCACCCCGACAGCGCCGCGATGTTCGGGAAATCGCGGTCGGAGAGGAAGCGCAGCATCTCCTGCTCGGGGTTGTTGCCCGCCTCCAGCCGGCGGAACGCCTTCAGCGCGACGCGGTCGTCGAGCACGACGGTCGAGTTGGACTGCTCGCCGCCCATCGGGCGCACCGAGGGCGACGCGCTCAGCGGCGGCGCGTCGGGCTCCCAGTGGAAGCTGACGGTGCCCGACTCCGACTCGCAGTCGGCCTGCTCGGTCAGCAGCCGCGCGAGCACGGCCGCGTGCGGCTGGCTGGTCAGCGCGTCGAGCGCGAGGCGCCCGTTCTCGACGCCGAGCAGCAGCTGGTAGAACTCGTGCGTGCCCGCGTGGAAGCGGGCGGAGATCAGGCCGATCGCGAGCTCCGGTTCGTCGCTGAGGCGCAGCACGTCGCTCAGCTGCACCTCGGCGACGTCGCGCGTCTTGGACGCGAACCACCGCTGCTGGGGCAGCCACTGCGTCAGCTGGTCCTGGGCCAGCAGCGAATCGAGCTCAGTCATCGGACTTGCCACCCTCCTCTGCGATCTCCTCGAGGGTGAACCAGTAGAAGCCGCGCGGCGCGAGCGTCAACAGGTAGGACAGCTCGCCGATGCGCGGGAAGCGGTTGCGGCCGAACATCTCGACCGGGTAGCGGCCCTCGTAGCGGCTGAGATCCAGCTCCACCGCCTGCGCCGAGCGCGCGAGGTTGTGGACGCAGAGGATCACGTCGTCCTGGTAGCTGCGCACGTGGGCGAAGATCCGCGGGTTCGTCGTCTCCAGCGCCTCGTAGGTGCCCAGTCCGAAGACCGGGTGCTCCTTGCGCAGCATGACGAACCGCCGCAGCCAGCGCAGCAGCGACGTCGAGGTGCGCAGCTGCGCCTCCACGTTGACCGCCTGGAAGCCGTAGACCGGGTCCATCAGCGGCGGCGCGTAGAGCTGGGCGAAGTCCGCACGCGAGAAGCCGCCGTTGCGGTCGCCCGTCCACTGCATCGGGGTGCGGACGCCGTCGCGGTCGCCCAGGTAGACGTTGTCGCCCATCGAGATCTCGTCGCCGTAGTAGAGGACCGGGCTGCCCGGCAGCGAGAACAGCATCGCGTGCAGCAGCTCGATCTCGTCGCGGCCGTTGTCCAGCAGCGGAGCGAGGCGGCGGCGGATCCCGAGGTTGGACTTCATCCGCGGGTCCTTGGCGTACTCGGCCCACATGTAGTCGCGATCCTCGTCGCTGACCATCTCCAGCGTGAGCTCGTCGTGGTTGCGCAGGAAGAGCCCCCACTGGCAGTTGTCGGGGATCGCCGGCGTCTGGGCCAGGATCTCCTTGATCGGCGTGGCGTCCTCGCGGCGCAGGCCCATGAACATGCGCGGCATCACCGGGAAGTGGAACGCCATGTGGCATTCGTCGCCGGTCTGCGGGTCGCCGAAGTACTCGACGACGTCGGCCGGCCACTGGTTGGCCTCGGCCAGCAGGACGCGGTCGGGGTAGTTCTCGTCGACCTCCTTGCGCACCCGCTTGAGGAACTCGTGGGTCCGCGGCAGGTTCTCGCCGTTGGTCCCCTCCTCCTCGAACAGGTAGGGCACCGCGTCCAGGCGGAACCCGTCGATCCCGAGGTCCAGCCAGAAGCGCAGGACCTCGATCATCTTGTCGCCGACCGCGGGGTTCTCGAAGTTCAGGTCGGGCTGGTGGGAGTAGAAGCGATGCCAGTAGTAGGCCTTGGCCTTCTCGTCCCACGCCCAGTTCGACGTCTCGGTGTCGACGAAGATGATGCGCGCGTCCTGGTACTTCTCCGGCGTGTCGGACCACACGTACCAGTTGCGCTCGGGCGAGCCGACCGGCGCCTCGCGGGCGGTCTGGAACCACGGGTGCTCCGACGAGGTGTGGTTCATGATCACGTCGATGATCACGCGCATGCCGCGCTCGTGCGCGTCCTCGAGCAGACCGCGGAACTCCTCGGTCGTGCCGTAGACCGGATCGATGTTCGTGAAGTCGGCGACGTCGTAGCCGCCGTCGCGCAGCGGTGACGGGTAGAACGGCATGATCCAGATGCAGTCGACGCCCAGCCACTGCAGGTACTCGAGCTTCTCGCGCAGGCCGACGATGTCGCCGTGGCCGTCGCCGTTGCCGTCCATGAACCCGCGCATCAGCACCTGGTAGAAGACGGCGGTCTTGAACCAGAGCGGGTTGGACTCGAACCAGCGCTGGTGGCCGTCCGCTCCCGTGATCGCCTGCAGGTCCTGCGGGGCGTGGATCAGGTCGCCGCTCATCGGTGGACGGCCTGGAAGACGTGCCCGGCGCGGTACCCGGGATCGAGGCGGACGTAGTTGCGTCCGATGTTCCAGTCGTAGCGCTCCGTGCCCGAGAGCAGATCGACGACGGAGAAGGCGGGTGGCAGGCCCAGATCGGCAGGCACGACGACGACGCCCTCCTGGATGGTGAATGGATCGATGTTGACGACGGTGATGATGAGGTCTTCTCCGTGGCGGCGGGCGTAGGCGATCAGCGCGTCGCTCCCGGTCTCCAGGAACGTCAGCCCGGAGAGCTGCTGCAGCGCCGGGTGCTCCCGGCGGATCGCGTTCAGCGCGCCGATCAGCGGCAGCAGCGGCCCGTCCAGCGCGCGCGTCTTGGCCTCGTACTTCTCGGAGTCGAGGTACTCCTCGCTGCCCGGCCGCACCGCGACGTTCTCGAAGCTCTCGAAGCCGCTGTAGACACCGTAGCTCGGTGACAGCGTCGCGGCGAGGATCAGCCGCGGCGCGAACGCCGGGGGGCCGCCGTGCTGGAGGTACTCGGTGAGGATGTCGGGCGTGTTGACGAAGAAGTTCGGGCGGTAGTAGTCCTGCATGCCCGAGGTCGTCAGCTCGGTCAGGTACTCGACGAGGTCGTGGCGGCCGTTCTTCCACGTGAAGTACGTGTAGGACTGGTTGAAGCCGACCTTGGCCAGCGTGCGCATCATCGCCGCGCGCGTGAACGCCTCGGCCAGGAAGATCACGTCGGGCTCGCGCTGGCGCACCTCGCGGATCAGCCACTCCCAGAACGGCAGCGGCTTGGTGTGGGGGTTGTCGACCCGGAAGACGCGCACGCCGTGGTCGACCCAGTGCAGGACGACGTCGCGCAGCGCGTGCCACAGCTCCTCCCAGTTCGGGGAGTCGAAGTTGACGTTGTAGATGTCCTGGTACTTCTTGGGCGGGTTCTCGGCGTACTTCAGCGTGCCGTCGGGGCGGCGGTGGAACCACTCCGGGTGCTCTTTGAGCCACGGGTGGTCGGGCGAGCACTGGATGGCGAAGTCCAGCGCGATCTCCACGCCGTGGCGCTGGCCCTCGGCGACGAGCGCGTCGAAGTCGGCGATCGTGCCGAGCTCGGGGTTGACCGCGTCGTGGCCGCCGTCCGTGGATCCGATCGCCCACGGGGAGCCGGGATCGCCGCGGCGGGCGGTCAGGGCGTTGTTGGCGCCCTTGCGGTTCGTGGTGCCGATCGGGTGGATCGGCGGCAGGTAGAGGACGTCGAAGCCGAGCTCGGCGAGTCTCGGGATCTGCGTCGTGACGCCGCGCAGCCCGCCGAAGGAGCGCGGGAACAGCTCATACCAGGAGCCGAACCGCGCGCGCAGGCGATCGACGTCGAGCAGCACCGGCTCCTCGAGGATCGAGGAGTTGGTCCGATCGGGGAAGCGGGCGACGAGCTCCGCCAGCTCGGGGTCCAGGCCGGCATCGGGGGTGAGGTGGTCGGCGACGGCGGTCAGCCGCGTGCGCTCCGGCTCGGGGGCGCGGCTCGCGGCCTCCTGGAGCAGGACGCGGCCCTCGGAGAGCTCGCCGGAGAGATCCTGCTGCTCGGCCTCCACCTTGCGCGCGATCTCGCTGCGCCAGGTGGCGAACGTGTCGGTCCACGCCTCGATCGTCCAGCTCCAGATGCCCTGGCGGTCGACCGGGAACGTGCCCTGCCAGCGGTCGCCGTCGACGTGGGCGTCGATGCGGTGCATCGGCGCCTCACGCCAGTCTGAGTCCCCCGGGCCGCGGAAGCGCACGACCGCGCGCAGGACGTCGTGGCCGTCCTTGAAGATGGTGGCGAAGGCGTTGACGCGATCCCCCACGCAGGCCTTGGCCGGGTAGCGGCCGCAGTCGACCCGCGGCGCGGGGTCCTCGATCTGGATGCGTGGCGGTGGTGGCTTGGGGGAACTCGGCATGACGAATGCTCCTTCTTCCGCCATTGGCGTCTCTCTAACCTCGGTTCGAGTGAATCTCCCGAGAACTTCCGGCGTCCAGCTCCACATCACGTCGCTTCCGGACGGCCGGCTCGGAGATGATGCCCTGCGGCTCGTCGATTGGCTGCACGACGCCGGTCAGACCTGGTGGCAGGTGCTCCCGCTCGGTCCCCCCGACCGCGCCCGGTCCCCGTACAAGGCAAGCTCCGCGTTCGCCGCGTGGCCCGGGCTGCTCGGCGCGCCGGGGGCCGCGGTCTCGCTGGACGAGGAGGACGAGTTCCGGGAGCGGGAGGCGTACTGGCTCCCGGGCTGGGAGGCGTTCGCGGGCGGCCGGCGCGCGGTGCGCGACCAGGTGCGCTTCGAGCGCGAGTGGAGCGCCCTGCGCGTCTACGCGGCCTCGGCGGGCGTGCGGCTGATCGGCGACGTCCCGATCTACGTCGCGCCCGGCGGCGCCGACGAGACGACGTGGCCCGACATCTTCCAGGACGGCGCGCAGGCCGGGGTGCCACCCGACGCGTACGCGACGAAGGGCCAGCTGTGGGGCAACCCGCTGTACGACTGGCCGCGGCTGCAGCGCACCGGGTACCGCTGGTGGGTGCAGCGGCTGCGGCGCACGTTCTCGCACTTCGACCTCGCCCGGCTGGACCACTTCCGCGGGCTCGTCGCGTACTGGTCGGTGCCGGCGGGGGCTCGCGACGCGCGGCACGGGTCGTGGAAGCGCGGTCCGGGACGGGCGGTGCTCGACGCGGCACGCGCGGAGCTGGACCAGCTGCCGCTGATCGCCGAGGACCTCGGCGTGATCACGCCGGCGGTGCAGCGGCTGCGCGACGGGCTGCAGCTGCCGGGGATGCTCGTCCTGCAGTTCGGCTTCGATCCGCAGGACCCGCGCGGGCCGCACCGGCTGGAGAACCACCGCGCGCGGGCGCTGGTCTACACCGCGACGCACGACTCCGACACGGTCGTCGGGTGGTACTCGACGCTGCCGGCGGATCAGAAGGCCGCGGTGGACGCCGCGCTGGCGGACTACGACGACCATGAGGTGTGGTGGCGGTTCATGCGCCTGTCGGCCTCCTCACCGGCCGAGGTGTCGATGGTCCAGGCCCAGGACGTGCTGGGGCTGGGCTCGCAGGCGCGGATGAACATCCCGGGCCGGGCGACGGGCTCGTGGCGGTGGCGGATGGAGCGGGGCGCGCTGACGCCGGCGCTGGCGTCGCGGCTGCGGGGCGTGACGCAAGAGGCGGGGCGGCTGCTGTGAGCGGCGCGCGCGGATGACGCGGCCCGGGCTCGTCGCGCTCGGTGACTCGATCACCAACGGCGACGTCGCCCCGATGCTCGGGGTGCGCGCGTGGTCGTGGGCGCAGTGGCTGGCCGCGGCGCTGGAGCTGCCCTACAGCGGGCTCGCCGTCGGCGGGGCCCAGGTCGCAGACCTCGTGCGCGACCAGCTGCCGCGACTGGACGGCCCGTACGCGATCGGCTGCCTGTGGATCGGCGTCAACGACGTGCGCCAGGTCGACTTCGACCTCGGCGCGTACGAGGACGCGCTGCGGGTGGCGGTCGACGCGGTCGCGGGCTGCTGTGAGCGGCTCGTGCTGGTGACGATCCCGCTCGACCTCGGACGCCCGCGCGCGGGCGCGGCGAAGGTGGGCGCCGCGAACGCGGCGATCACCGCCCAGGCGGCGGAGGTCGGGGCGGCGCTGGTCGACCTGTCCCAGCTGCGCGGCTGGCGCCGGGTCATGCCCGACGCGGTCCACCTCACCGCCCTGGGCGAGCTGGAGCTGGCCGACCGCGCGGCGGCGGCGCTGGGTTCGCCGATCCGCCCGTCCAACCTGGCGCAGATCGACCACACGCGCCGGGGCGCGGCCCGGTACGCGCTCAGCGGCCACCTGGCGGCCTTGACCCGCGACACCCTGCGCCGCGCCCGGGAACGCTGAGCGGCGCGCACGCCGCCCGTTCGGGTGGGCATCTCGCACGGCAGCGGAGGCAGGATTGAGGCAATGGAAACGCCCGGCTTAGGTGGAGGTGGCATGCTGCCCGGGTGCGTGTCCTCCTCCTCCGTCTCAAGCTCCGCCGGCGCCTCTGCGTCGGGCGTGGCGTGCGGTTGGCCAAGGGCGTTCGGATCGAGATCGACCCCGGCGCCCGGGTCGAGCTGGAGCCCGGCTGCCGCCTCGGCGCGCGCACCCGGCTGATCGCGCGCGGCGGGACGTTGAAGGTCGGCCGCGAGGCCGTCCTGGGCGAGCGGTGCATCGTGGTCGCGCACGCCGGCATCGACGTCGGCGAGGGCTGCCGGCTCGGCGACTGGGTGACCATCACCGACTTCGAGCCGATCACCGACTCCGTCGAGAACCCGCTGCGCACCCAGGGCGTCCGCGCCGCCCCGATCCGCCTCGCCCCCGGCGCGATCGTCGACCACGGCGCGAACCTGCTGGCCGGCGTCGCCGTGGGCGACCACGCCCGCGTCGGCCCCCACGCGATCGTCGCCCGCGACGTGCCCGACGGCGGCCGCGCCGACGGCGCCTCGGCGCGGATGACGGCGTGATGCGCGGCGGCCCGTCCCGGGGCACCGGGGCGAGGGACCGCTTCCTCACCTGGTACTTCACCGGCCCCCTCGGGCACTTCGTCGCCGGCTTCGCCGACTGGGTCCAGCTGCTGAGCCGCTACGCCTGGGCGCGCGCCCGCGGGCGCTCGCTGTCCTGAGCGGCCGTCGCGCGGCGCGGAGCGGCCATTCACACGGCTCTCAGGAACTTCCAAGGGGAGATCGTCACGATGTCGTCCGTGAGCGCACCGGGGTCCCACCGCGTGCTCGTCGTTGACGACGAGCCCAACATCGTCGACGTGGTCTCCATGGCCCTGCGCTACCAGGGGTTCGAGGTCGCCGCCGCGAACACCGGCGCCCAGGCGCTGTCCCAGGTCGCCAACTTCAACCCGCACATCATCGTGCTCGACGTGATGCTCCCCGACATGGAGGGCTTCGAGGTCGCGCGCCGCCTGGGCGCCGACCGCGCCCGCGTGCCGATCGTCTTCCTGACCGCCCGCGACGCCACCGACGACAAGGTCCGCGGCCTCTCGATCGGCGGCGACGACTACGTGACCAAGCCGTTCAGCCTAGAGGAGCTCGTCGCCCGCATCCGCACGATCCTGCGCCGCACCGGCCAGGCCGAGGCGGAGTCCAGCCGGCTCGTCTTCGAGGACCTCGAGATCGACGACGACGCCCACGAGGTCATCCGCGGCGCCAACCACATCGAGCTGACCGCCACCGAATACCGCCTCCTGCGCTACCTGATGCTCAACCCGCGCCGCGTGCTGACCCGCGCGCAGCTGCTCGAGCACGTCTGGGACTACGACTTCGGCGGCGACGCGCGGGTGCTGGAGACCTACGTCTCCTACCTGCGCAAGAAGCTCGACGCGTTCGGCCCGCCGCTGATCCACACGGTCCGCGGCGTCGGGTACGCGCTGCGCCAGCCACGGAGCTAGGGGTGCCGATGCCCGCCCCTGCCGTCCAAGCACCGCCGCACTGCCCCCTGCGGGCAGAGTCGGGCCCGCGAGGGATCTAGGTGCGCTCGCTGCGTGCGCGCCTGCTGGGCATCCTCCTCGGGCTGACCGCGGCCGGGATGCTGATCGCGGGAGCGATCACCTACACCGAGCAGCGCTCGTTCCTGCTCAACCGCCTCGACCAGCAGGTCGAGAGCGCGCGCTCGGCCGTCGACGACGCGCTCGGCGGACAGGGACCCGGCTCGGCCGGCGCCCCCGCCGACCGCGGCGGCCGAGAACGTCCGCGCCCGCGCATCGGCGGCGGTCCCAACCTCGGTCCTCCGGCCGGGACGTACGGCCAGCTGCGCACCGCGACCGGCGCGGTCACGAAGTCGGTCACGCTGGACTACGGCCAGTCCTCCAGTGACGCCAAGCCGAACCTGCCCGCCTCGATCCCGCTCGACCGCCTCATCACCGTCAGCGGCAGCGGCGACAACGCGCCGCGCTACCGCGTCCAGGCCTCCCGCGAGGGCAACGGCTCGATCCTCGTCGTCGCCGTTCCGCTGGCCGAGGTCGACCAGACCCTGCACCGGCTGCTCACCATCGAGGGCATCGTCATCGTCAGCGTCCTGCTGCTGCTCGGCATCGTCGGCTGGATCGTCGTGCGCGTCGGGCTGCTCCCGCTGGACCGCATGGGCCACACGGCCGGCGCGATCGCCGGCGGCGACCTGTCCGCCCGCGTCGACACCACCGACCCGCGCACCGAGGTCGGCCGCCTGGGCATCGCGCTGAACCGCATGCTCGAGCGCCTGGAGCGCGCGTTCGCCGAGCGCCAGGCCAGCGAGGACCGCCTGCGCCGCTTCCTCGCCGATGCCTCCCATGAGCTGCGCACGCCGCTGGCCTCGATCCGCGGCTACGCCGAGCTGTTCCGGATGGGCGCCGCGCGTGAGCCGGCCGAGACCGAACGGGCGATGCAGCGGATCGAGGACGAGGCGGCGCGGATGGGCGTGCTCGTCGAGGACCTCCTGACCCTCGCCCGCCTCGACGAGGTCGCCGACGCGCCGCACGTCGCGCTGCAGCTGCGCCCGCTGGCCGCCGACGCCGTCGACGACGCCCGCGCCACCGCGCCCGACCGCGACATCACCCTCATCACGCCCGGCGATCCGGGCCTGATCAGCGGCGACGCCCACCAGCTGCGTCAGGTGCTGGCGAACCTCGTGCGCAACGCGCTGGTGCACACGCCGGCCGGCACCGCAGTGGAGATCGGCGTCGCCCGCGACGGCAACCGCGTCCGCCTGATCGTGCGCGACCACGGCCCCGGACTGCCCGCGGGCGAGGCCGACGCCGTCTTCGACCGCTTCTGGCGCTCCGAGGGCGGGCGTGAGCGCGGCCGCGCGGGCGCCGGGCTCGGGCTGGCCATCGTGGCGGCGATCGTCGAGGCCCACGGCGGCGACGTGCGCGCGGCCGACGCCCCGGGCGGCGGCGCCGAGTTCACCGTCGAGCTGCCTGCGCTGTAGCCGGAGCCGTGGCCCAGGCTTGGCGCCCCCAGGGCGTCAGGCACCCGCCACTCAGCATGTCCTCAGGGTCCTCCCACGGCCCTCCGACCGGCGCCCCCGATGGTGGAGGCATGACCGAACTCGCGCTCGTCCCCCAGCCGCGCACCGATCGCCTGCCCAGCTCGGGGCGCCCGCAGATCGACGTCGTCGTGCCCGTCTACAACGAGGAGGGCGCGCTCGCCTCGAGCGTCCTGCGCCTGCACCGCTTCCTGAGCGACGCGTTCCCGTTCCG
>JAOPZL010000331.1 GCA_025964175.1 Solirubrobacterales bacterium | reverse complement strand
GCAGCTGGGGCTCGCGCTCGACCTGCCCGCGGCGCCGTCGTTGAAGCCGCTGGACGACTGGGAGTCGCTGGTCGCCGACTACGCCACGACCGGGATGGCCATCGCCCACCACCCGTTCGCGCTGCTGCGCTCACACCTGGCCCGCGACGGGATCGTCTCCAGCCGCGACCTCGACACGCTCCACCACGGCGCCCAGGTGCAGCTGGCCGGGCTGGTCATGGCCCGCCAGAAGCCCGCGACCGCCAACGGCGTCTGCTTCATGCTCCTGGAGGACGAGTTCGGGACGATCAACCTCGTCGTCCCGCCGCCGGTCTACGAGCGCGATCGGGTGACCGTGCGCTCCGAGCCGCTGGTCGTCGCCGACGGCAAGCTGGAGCGCTACGCCTCCGCCGGCGGTGCCATCAACTTCGTCGTGCGCCGGCTGCGGCCGCTGGAGGTGCCGATCGCGCCGCTGGCCGAGGTCCGTGACCTCGCCTCTCGCCGCCCCGAGCCGGTCTCCGCCGTCGAGCCCGAGCTGGCCTCCGCCGCGGGCGCCTTCCGGGCCGTCGCCCCACCGGTGCAGAGCTTCGCGCGGGGGCGCAGCCGATGAGGCGCCGGGGCCCGGAGGACCGAACGGTGGTCCGCCAAACGACACCTGGCGGCGCTGCCCGATAGATTTCTCGCCATGGGCATTGCCGTTCTGGTCATCTTCTGGGTCGTCGTCGGGATCCTCGTCGTGGGCGTCGCCATGTCAGCGACGAAAAAGCCGAACGACGAGGAGGGCCGCTCCCGCGTGGGAACCGCCGTCTTCGGTCTCGGAGTGGCCGTCCTGATCGTGGTCGGCCTCGCCGTCCTCCCGGCCTGGATCCTGGTCGACAACACCGATGCGGACGCCAAGACGGTCGGCGGCGTGCACCTCAACGACGCTCAGGTCCACGGCCGCGAGCTCTTCGCCGCCAACTGCGCCCAGTGTCACACGCTGCGGGCATCCAACGCGATCGGTGAGACCGGCCCGAACCTGGACACGCTGCGTCCGAAGGCCGCGCTCGTCCTCGACGCGATCAAGAACGGCCGCGCGCGCGGGGGCATGGGGCAGATGCCCGCAGGCCTCCTCGCCGGGGACGACGCCAAGGACGTAGCCTCCTACGTGCAGGCTGTCGCCGGTCGCTGACGCCGCGTCGTCGGGCCGGTTCGTCAGAGCACTTCCCAGGGAGGCGAGGATGGACGAAGCACGAGCACGTGAGCTCTTGGCCACCGAGCGTGAGCGGCTGGAGAAGGCGATCGCGCGGGTGAGCGGCGACTACCAGGCGGACTCCGATCCAGACGAGACCGGCGATCCGACGATGGAGCAGCACCTCGCCGACCGCGCGACCGAGCTGTTCGACAAGGAGCTCGAAGAGGGGCACCTCGAGGATCTCCGCGAGCAACTGGCGGCCGTGGAGCGCGCCGAGCAGCGTCTCGCGGAGGGCACCTTCGGCCTCTCCGTGGTGAGCGGCGAGCCGATTCCCGATGCGCGCCTCGAAGCGGTTCCCACCGCCGAGCGCACGATCGAGGAGCAGGCGGCATACGAGGCCGGCGGCCGTTAGCGGCCGTGCGGGGCAGGGGTCACGAAATCCCTGCAAACACCCGACGAATCGCTCGCAAGATCGCGTGCAGGTCGTCAGAACAAACGCACGCTTGCAGGGATCTGGGGCATTGCTACGATGGCGTCGTTCCGCTGAGTCGTAGCCGGCCTGAAGCCGGCGTTTCGAGCGGGGGACCCGATGCCGTCCGGGGCGAGTCGCACCATGTGCGTAGCGCAGCTCTCATGCGCGAGCCCGTCAGCTAACCCCGTAAGCCGTCAAGAGAGAAGCTGATGTCCCAAGCCGCCGAGGCTCACGATTCGTGGGCCGACCAGCCTGATTCAGTGCCCCAGCGTCGCCGCCGCCGCGAAGCGGAGTCGTGGGCGACGGCCGAAGATCTCGAGATGCTCAGCGGGATCGGTCGTCCACGGTCCGCGGATTGGACCGTGCTCACGCTCGAGCGCGATGACGAGGATCAGCTCTCTGGCGGTATGCCCGAGTACGCGGAAGCTGAACCCCTCCCGCGCCAGCCGGCCCGTCAGCGGATCACGTCGCGCCCGTCGCTGACGATCGCGCAGGACGAGCGCTCCGCGGTCGCGGAGCTCCAGGCCGCCCGCGAGGGACGTGCTCTCGCGGCGCACGAGCGCGACGAGCTCCCCCGGGAGGACGACCCGTACGCGGTCGCGCCGCCCGAGCTCGCGCCCAACGGCCGGCGCACGGTCGTCGTCCGCGGTCAGGTCGCCGAGCGGCAGGTCGCGCTCCCGGCCACGAACCAGCGCCGACGGCCCGCGCGGCGCCCGAGCGAGCGGATCGGCCATCGTCCGGACCGCGTCGCGATGTACGCGGTCGGGCTCGGCTTCCTGCTGATCCTCGTCGCGCTGCTCAGCGCCGGCGGCTCCTAGCCCAACCGAACCCTTCGGGCCCCCGGTACGCCGGGCGTCCATGTGGGACGTCGTCCCGCGAGGCCGGCGCGCGGCGAGTCCGTGCGCCGGCCTCGCTGCGTGGTGGGCGAGTCCGCGCGCCGCCCTCGCCACGTGGCGAACATCGCGCACGGGGTACGCGTCCTTGCAGGCATCCGTTGCCGGGAGTAGCCTTACGAATCGTAAGGTGATGCACTTCTGTGAAGTGACGTATGACTCCACACGAGCGCCGCATCGATCACTCGCCGACGTCCTCCTTCCTCCGAAGGGCATCCCATGAAGACCACCGCCAAGACCGCGATGAGCCGCTTCCCCGTCCACGACGACCTGACCGCTCCCGAGGCGTCGCTGCCCGTCCTGCGCGGTGCCCTCTCGACCGCTGGGCAGCTGCCCAACTTCATCGGGGTCCTGGCCGGATCGCCGCCCGCCCTACGTGGCTATGCGCGCTTCCGGGCCGAGCTGCGCCGCGGCACGCTGGCCCTGCAGACGCTCGAGCGCATCTCGCTCGCCGTCGCCGCCCATCACGCCTCCAAGCCCGGCATCGCGCTGCACACCCGCACCGCTCGCGGTGCCGGTCTCGGCGTGGACGAGCTGGCCCGCGCCCGCGCGTTCGACTCGGCCGACCCCAAGGAGGCGGCGCTGCTGCGGCTCCTGCAGGCGCTGGCCGTCCAGCCCGGGTCGCCGCCGATGCACCTCCACGAGGAGGCGCGCGAGGCGGGCTGGACCGACGCCCAGCTGCTGGAGGCGATCGCCTACCTGTCGCTGGAGTCCTTCACGGCGATGGTCAACGTGGCGGGCGACATCCCGGTCGACGGCTCGGTGGAGGACACCCGCACGCTGCGGGCCGCATAGCCTCTGGGCCCGTCATGGCCACGCCCTCGGAATCCTCAGACGCCTGCCGCTGCTGCCCGCAGCTGCATCAGGCCGTCGAGCTGATCGGCCGCCGCTGGAGCGGAGCGATCATCGAGGTTCTGCGCCAGGACGGGCCGCTGCGGTTCTCGGCGCTCGTCCAGGCGATCCCGGGCCTCTCGGACCGGTTGTGCTCGGAGCGGATGAAGGAGCTGGAGGCGCGCGGCGTGGTGCAGCGCACCGTCCATGCCGGCCCTCCGGTGCGCGTCGAGTACGCGCTGACGCCGATGGGCCGTGAACTGGGCCCGGCGCTGGCCGAGCTGCAGTCGTGGGCGCAGCGGTGGCTGGAGGCGCCCGACGAGGCCGCATCGGCGGGCGCGGCCACCGGCCGCGCCCGCTCCAGCGACTAGAAGGCCAGCGCGAGCGGCTGCTCGAGCAGCGCGCGCACGCGGGCGACGAACTGCGCGGCGTCCGCGCCGTACAGGATGCGGTGGTCGCAGGTCAGCGTGACGGTCATCGTGTGACGCGCGACGATCTCGCCGTCGCGCACGACGGCACGCGGCTCGATCGCGCCGACGGCCAGGATCCCGGCCTGCGGCGTGTTGACCACGGCCGTGAAGTGCGTCACGCCGAACATGCCGAGGTTGGAGACCGTGAACGTCCCGCCCGAGAGCTCGGGCGGGCGGATCGTCCCCTCGCGCACGCTGAGGGCCAGGGCCCGCGTGGTGCGGGCGATCTCGCCCAGCGACTTCGTGTCGGCATCGAAGACGGTCGGCACGATCAGCGCGTCGTCCCCGGCCACGGCGACGCCGACGTTGACGCGCGAGTAGAGCTCGAACTTGGCGTCCTTGTAGGAGCCGTTGGCCCGCGGGAACTCGCGCAGCGCCAGCGCCACGGCCTTGACGACCATGTCGTTGAACGAGGGGACGGGCTGGCCCTCGGCCGCCGCCTCCTTGAGCTGCGCGCGCAGGGCGCGGGCGCCCTCCATGTCGACGTCGGTGGAGACGGTGAAGTCGGGCACGGTGGCCTTGGACTCCGCCATCCGCCGGGCGACGACCTGCTGGGTGCGGTTGGGCTCGACGATCGTCACGTCGCCCTTGTTGCCGGCCGTGGCGGCCGCGACGGGCGCGGGCTCCGCAGCAGCAGCGGGGGCGGCGGCGGGAGCGACCGCGGGCGCCGGAGCAGGGGCGGCCGCAGCGGCCGTCCCACCGGCGATCAGCGCCTCGATGTCGGCCTTGACGATGCGCCCGGCCGGGCCGCTGCCGCTGATCCCGGCGAGGTCGATCGACGACTCGCGGGCCAGGCGGCGCGCGACCGGCGACGCCTTCACGCGGGAGCCGTGGCCGTTGGCGGCGACCGCATCGTCGGCGGGAGCACCGCCCGCGGCGAGCACGGGAGCGTCAGCCGGGGCGGACGCGGGAACGGCTCCCGCACCGGGGGCGCCGGCCTGCGTCTCCTCGGCGCCGGCGGCGGGAGCGGCGGACGGGGCGGGCGCACCGATCGTCGCGATCGTCGCGCCGATCGGCAGGGTCGAGCCCTCCGGGGCCACGATGCTCAGCGCACCGTCGTAGTCGGCCTCGTAGGACATCGTCGCCTTGTCGGTCTCGATCTCGACGATCTCCTCGCCGCGCTTGACCTCTTCGCCTTCGGACTTCAGCCAGCGGAGGATCACGCCCTCCTCCATCGAGTCAGACAGGCGCGGCATGACGACTTCAGGCACCACAGACCTCCAGGGCGGCAGCGAGGATCTTGTCCTCGTGCGGAAGAGCGGCGTCCTCGAGGGATTTCGCGTACGGCATGGGCACCTCGGCCATGCCGACCCGACCCACGGGGGCGTCCAGATCATCGAAGCATGCCAGGGAGATGCGACTCGCGATCTCCGCCGTCACGCCGTAGGATGCCCAGCCCTCCTCGACGCAGAGCGCGCGGTTGGTCTTGGAGACCGACGCGGCGACCGTTTCCATGTCGAGCGGACGCAGGGAGCGCAGGTCGACGACCTCGGCGGAGATGCCGTGATCGGCCTGGAGCTTCTCGGCGACGTGCAGGGCGCGGGTGACGGCGAACGAATGGCCGACGAGCGAGATGTCGGTGCCCTCGCGGACGACCTTCGCCTTGCCGATCTCGACTGCGCCGTCGACGGAGGTGTCGACCTCGCCCTTGGCCTTGTAGAGCTGGAGGTTCTCGATGACGAGCACCGGGTCGTCGTCGCGGATCGCGGCCTTGAGCAGGCCGCGGGCGTCGGACGGCGTCGCCGGAGCGACGACCTTCAGGCCGGGGACGTTGGCGAACCAGCCCTCGAACGACTGCGAGTGCTGGGCGGTCAGCTGGTTGCCCGCGCCGTTCGGCGTGCGGATGACCATCGGGCAGCCGACCTTGTTGCCGAACATGTAGCGGACCTTGGCGGCGTGGTTGACGACCTGGTCCATCGCGACCACGATGAAGTTCAGGGTCATGATCTCCACGACCGGGCGCAGGCCGGACATCGCGGCGCCGACCGCGGCGCCGACGAAGCCCTCCTCGGAGATCGGGGTCTCCATCACGCGTTCGGGACCGAACTGCTCGAAGAGGTCGCCGGTGACCTTGTAGGAGCCCTGGAAGACGCCGATCTCCTCGCCCATCAAAAAGACGGACGGATCGCGCTCCAGCTCCTCGCGCATCGCGAGGCGCAGCGCCTCGCGATAGGTCATGGTCTCGATTGCGGGCACGGCTTCAGCGGCCATGATCACGCCACCAGCTGCGCCAGGAGCTGCTCCTCGCCGGCCGGGGAGCCCGGGGCCATGCGTGAGAACTGCTCGGCGGTGTTCGGATCGCCGTAGACGAAGTCGGCGAGCGTGGAGACGTCGGGCATCGGCGAGGCCTCGGCGAACGCGACGGCCTCGTCGACGAGCGCCTGGGTCTCGGCGGTGATCGCGTCGAGCTCCTCGGTGGTGATGCCGTCGGCGACGAGCCGCTCGGTGACCAGCGCGATCGGGTCGCGCTTGTCGGCCCACTCGGCGATCTCCTCCTTCGTCCGGTACGCCGTCCCGGCGTCGGCGACGGAGTGGCCGCGCAGGCGGTACGTCATGACCTCGAGGACCGCGGGCTTGCGCTCCTCGCGGGCGCGCGTCATGAGCCGCGCCGTGGCCTCGTAGACGGCCTCGACGTCCTGGCCATCGACGCGCTCGCCGTGCATGCGGAAGGCGGCGGCGCGCTTGTAGAGCTCGGGCTCGGCCGACGCCTGGTCGACCGTCGTGCCCATGCCGTAGCCGTTGTTGAAGACGGCGAAGACGATCGGCAGGTTCCAGATCGCGGCGAGGTTGAGCGACTCGTGCCAGGCGCCCATGTTGATCGCGCCGTCGCCGAGCTCGCACAGGACCGCGAGGTTCTCGCCCTGCTTGACGCCGGCGAGCGCCATGCCGGTGGCGATCGGGAGCTGGCCGGCGACGATGCCCCAGCCGCCGAAGTAGCCGTGCTCGGGGTCGAGCAGGTGCATCGAGCCGCCGCGGCCGACGGCGACGCCGTCCTCGCGGCCGAAGAGCTCGGCCATGGCGCCCGTGGGGGCGGTCCCGCGCGCCAGCGCGAAGCCGTGCGAGCGGTAGGAGCTGAGGAGCTTGTCCTGGGGCTGGAGGCCGCGGGCGACGCCGACGTTGGCCGCCTCCTGGCCGATGGCGAGGTGGCAGTAGCCGCCGATCCGCGCGCGCTTGTACTGGCGCTCGGCCTCCTGCTCGAAGAGCCGGATGAGCGTCATGTCGCGCAGCGCGCCACGCAGATCGAGCGGCTCGGCTACGTGCGCGGAGCCGGGCGGGATCGCTTCAGGACGGCGGGTGGAACGGCTGGAACTGGTGCGGCGGCGGGTGGTGGCCATGACGCCAACCTCTCTCCGGATCGGGGGCTGTCGCCAGTGTATCCACACAATCGGCGTGGATCCAAGCGAAAATGATGGAGAATGTGGATCCATGGACAAGTCGACCCCTGAGCGACAGAACGTCGACCTCGTGCACGAGCAGCTGCGCGGTGCGATCCTGCGCGGCGAGTACAAGCCGGGCGAGGAGCTCCAGCAGGTCCCGCTGGCCGAGGAGCTCGGAGTCAGCCGCACGCCCCTGCGCGAGGCGTTCCGCCTCCTGCAGCGCGAGGGTCTGCTCGAGGCCAGCCCCAACCGCTCCTACCGCGTCACGGCGTTCTCGGCCGCCGACCTCGAGGAGCTCTACGTCACCTTCCTGCCGCTGCAGGCGCTCGCCATCCGGCTCACGATCCCGCAGCTGGAGAGCGAGGACATCGCCACCATGCACGGCGACCTCGCGCAGATGGACCACTACGCGCAGGCGCACGACATCGAGGCCTGGGAGCGCCCGCACCGCGACTTCCACCGTCGCCTCATCCAGCACGCGGGCCGGCGCGTCGTGGACCTGCTCGACGAGCTCTCCGACCACGCGGGCCGCTACCGCCGCGTCTACCTCGAGGGCACGTCGTACGGCTTCGATGCCGCCGCCGCGGAGCACCGCGAGATCCTCGCCGCCTGCCGCGAGGGCGCGGAGGACACCGCCGCCGCGCGACTGGCCAACCACCTGGCCCACACCGCGTTCGACGTGCTCGGGATGGCCGACGAGACCTACGAGCCGCACGCGCTGAAGACCGCCCTGGCCGTGGCCGAGCAGCCGCTGGCGCCGTAGCGCCCGCTCCGGCCCCGCGAATCGGCGCGCGCGGGTCGACCAGCGGTCCAACTGCCTTGGTTCCGTCCGTCCACCGCCGCGACCGGATTGTCGTCTAGGCTCCGCGATCCATGCCCGACCAGTCCGACAAGCCCACGAACGTCGACGACGTCAAGGCCCTCGTTGCCGAGCACGACCTCCGCTTCATCCGCCTCTGGTTCACCGACATCCTCGGCCAGCTGAAGTCCTTCTCGATCAACGCCGAGGAGCTCGACGACGCGTTCGCGAACGGCATGGGCTTCGACGGCTCCTCGATCACCGGCTTCAACGCCATCGAGGAGTCCGACATGGTCGCGGTGCCGGACGCGACGACGTTCTCCATCCTCCCGTGGCGCCCCGACGAGCAGGGCGTCGCGCGCATCTTCTGCGACATCCACACGCCCGAGCGCACGCCGTACGAGGGCGACCCGCGCCAGGTCCTGCGCCGCGCGCTGCAGCGCGCCGAGAAGATGGGCTTCGACGTGTTCAACGTCGGCCCCGAGCTCGAGTACTACCTGTTCGAGGACAACAAGTCGACGAAGGTGCTCGACGAGGGCGGCTACTTCGACCTCACGACGCTGGACGCCGGCTCCGACGTTCGCCGCGAGACCGTCCTCGCGCTCGAGCAGCTCGGCATCCACGTCGAGTACACCCACCACGAGGGTGGACCGTCGCAGCACGAGATCGACATGCGCTATGCCCCGGCGCTGAAGATGGCCGACGACGTCATGACGTACCGCATCACGGTCAAGGAGATCGCGATGAAGTACGGGTGGCACGCGACCTTCATGCCCAAGCCGCTGCAGGGCCAGAACGGCTCGGGGATGCACACCCACCAGTCGCTCTTCACCGGCGGCAAGAACGCCTTCTACGA
>JAOPZL010000330.1 GCA_025964175.1 Solirubrobacterales bacterium | reverse complement strand
GCGCGGCTGCCGGGGCCGGGCCTGGGCGAGCACACCGCGGCGCTGCTGCGCGAAGCCGGCTTCGACGACGAGCGCATCGCCGCGCTGCTGGATGCGGGCGCGGTCGCCGGGCTGGCCGGGCCGACCGAAGGATCGTTCCTGTCGTGAGCGGCGCGGACGGGGGGCTGCTGAAGATGAGCCAGCTGGCCGAGCGGTCCGGCGTCAGCGCGGGGACGATCAAGCACTACCTGCGCGAGGGGCTGCTCGGCGACGGCGACGACGTCGTGCGCACCTCGCGCAACATGGCCTGGTACCCGGCCGCGTTCGTCGAGCGCATCCGCCTGATCAAGCGCCTGCAGGAGGAGCGCTTCATGCCGCTGAAGGTCATCGGCCAGGTGATGGAGGACGACCCCGCACGGATTGCGGCGCTCGTCGAGCTGGAGGACCGCATACTCGAGCGCGCGCTCTCCGTCCAGGAGGGCGAGCGGATCTCGCGCGGCCGCGTCGGCGAGCGCTACCCCGTGCCCGACCCGGTCCTCGACCGCCTCGAGGAGATCGGGGTGCTGTCGCCCACCGGCGACGGCTACACCGCCGACGACGTCGCGATCATCGAGGCGATCTCGCGCTTTCGCGCCGGCGGCTACGACGAGGCGCTCGGCTTCACCGTCTACGACACCCTGCGCTACAAGGAGACGCTCGAGCCGCTGGTCGAGGAGGAGATCCGCACGCTCCTGGAGCGCCTGGCCGGGGAGGTCCCGGTGGAGCGCGCCGCCGAGATCATCGCCTCGGGTGCCGAGCCGCTGCGCGAGCTGATCGGCGCGATGCACTCCAAGCTGCTGCTCGCCGCGCTGGCGCGGGCCCGGGCGCGGGCGCCCGAGGGCCGCTAGCACCGGTCCCCGCGGGCGGCTTCCCCTCGTGTGGGGCGCCGAGACCGGCGGCTCAGCCGCGGTAGCGCTGCGCGAGCTCGCGGCGGCTCCCGCGCCGCAGCTCCGCCTCGACGGCGGTCAGCCGCTCCAGCGCCGTCGGGTCGTCCAGCCCGGGGATGCAGACGACCTCTCCGCGGTCCAGCGCGACGAGGGACGCGGTCACCACGTCCTCCGCGCTCATCTCCGCCGGCTCCTGCGCGAGGTCCCCGGGCACGACGTGCAGCGGGTCGGCGCCCTGGACGGCGTGGAACTCGGTCGCCGTGCGGCCCGGGCAGCAGACCTGGACGCGGACGCCCGTCCCCTGCAGCTCACCGGCGAGGACGCGGCTGAACACGACCACGTGCGCCTTCGTCCCGGCGTAGGTGGCGCGGTGCGGAAGGGGGCCGGGGGGCAGCGAGCCCGAGAAGGCCAGCAGCGAGGCGACGTTGACGATCGCTCCGCCGCCGCGCTCGATCATGCCCGGCAGCGCCGCCCGGGTCAGCAGCGTCGGCGCGACCGCGTTGACCTGCAGGACGGCGGCCAGCACGGCCGGGTCGGCCTCGGCCAGCGGCCCGTAGCCGCTGATGCCGGCGTTGTTGACGAGCAGCCCGACGTCGGGCCGGGCGAGCCGCTCGGCCACGATGGCGACGCCCTCGGGCCGCGCGAGGTCGGCGACCAGGACCTCCGCGCCAAGGCCGAGCTCGTCCGCCAGCGCCCGCAGGCGCTCCTCACGCCGCGCCACGAGGACGACGTGGTGCCCGCGCTGCGCCAGGCGCCGGGCGTAGGCCGTTCCGATGCCGGCCGAGGCGCCGGTCACCACTGCGCTGCCGTGGATCATGGCCGGTGGTTACCCGCGTTCGTGACGATGCGGTCGCCGGGGGGTAACAGGGGAACATGCGGGACGCGGTGGCCGAGCTGTTCGGGACGGGGCGCAACTTCGCCGCGCTGGCGACCGTGATGGACGACGGCTCCCCGCACGCGGTCTCGATCTGGAGCGGGGTGGAGGGCGATCGGATCGTCTTCTTCACGTCGCCGGCCTCTCGCAAGGGCCGCAACATCGCCCGCGACCCGCGCGTCGCCCTGACCGTCGTCGACGGCGAGAACCCGTACCGCACGGCGCGGGTGCGCGGTGAGGTGGTCGAGACCTTCGACGGCGACCGCGCGATGGAGATCGTCGACCGCATGAGCGAGCGCTACACCGGCCGGCCGTTCCCGATGCGCGACTCGACCGTCTACGTCGTCGAGGTCGCCCACGAGGAGTTCGAGGAGCTGCCGTTCGATCCCTAGGCGTGCCGGCGGTCAGGGCCCGGCGGCATCGGCCCCACGTAGGCCGCCCGCGGCCGGAAGCGCAGGCGGTGCACGTACTCCTCCAGCGCGTGGGCGATCAGGCCGGCGGAGCGGGCGACGGCGAAGATCGCCTGGGCCGAGCCGGGGATCAGCCCGCACGTCGTCGTCAGCGCGCCGAGCGCGAGGTCGACGTTCGGGGCCGCGAGCGCGCGTGATCCGGCGGCATCGAGGAGCGCGTGGACGGCGCGCAGGCGGGCGCGGTCGCCGGCCGCCGGCTGCAGGAGCTCGAGCAGGAGGTCGGCCCGCGGGTCGCGGTCGCGGTACACGCCGTGGCCGAAGCCGGGCAGCGGGTCGCCGCAGCGCAGCAGCTCGCCCAGCGCCGCGGGCACCTTCGCGGGGTCGTCGATGGGAGCGAGCAGCGCCTCGACCTGACCGGCGGCCGCGCCGTGCAGCGCGCCGCCGAGCGCGCTGAGCCCCGCGAGGATCACCAGGTACGGGTCGGCCCAGGCCGAGGCGGCGACGCGCGCGGCCAGGGTCGAGGCGGCCAGCTCGTGGTCGGCGAGCAGGACGAGCGCGCCGTTGAGCGCGCGCAGCTGGGACGGCCTGGGTCGCTCGGGGCTGAGCCGGCTCCACAGCCGCGCCGCGACCGTCGGCTCGCGCGGCTCGCCCAGCGGGG
>JAOPZL010000271.1 GCA_025964175.1 Solirubrobacterales bacterium | reverse complement strand
GGCGCCGACGAGCGGCGCCGCGGCGACCGTGGCGGCGGCGGTCAGGCGGGCGACCGGCCAGTTGAGCGCGTCGTCCAGCCGCGCCGATGCCCAGCCGAACTCCCGGTAGCGCTCGTTGCGGTAGCCGACCATCGCGTCGAGCGTGTTCACCGCGCGGTAGGCGACCGCGCCCGGCGCGCCGGCGACGGCCGTCCAGAAGAGGGGGCCGGCGACGGCGTCGGCGGTGTTCTCGGCGAGCGATTCGAGCGCCGCGCGAGCCAGCTGAGGCCCGTCGAGGCCCTCGGGCCGGCGGCTGACGAGGTGCGAGGCCAGCGCGCGGGCGCCGTCGAGGTCGTCGGCGGCGACGAGGTCGGCCATGCGGATCGCGGTGCGGCGCAGCGTGCGGCCGCCGAGCGCGACGACGAGCGCGGCGCAGGCGAGCGGCGCGCGGGGGAGACGGCGCGCGATGAGCGTCGCGGCGACGGTGGGCACCGCGACGCAGGTCGCCGTGTAGGCGATCCCGGCCGCGCGGGTCGGGCGGTAGAACGCCCGCTCGGCTCCCATGGCGGCCTGGCCGAACCCGGCGACGGGATGCCACCGCGCCGGATCGCCGAGCGCCTCGTCGAGGGCCATGCCCGCGACGAGGGAGAGGGCGGTGGCGGCGCTCATCGTCCCGGTTGGCGCGGGCCGTCGACGCCGGCCTGCTCGAACGTCGCCATCTCGCGGTGCAGCCGGCCGGCGGACTCGATGAGCGGGAGGGCGAGGGCGGCACCGGAGCCCTCGCCGAGGCGCAGGCGCAGGTCCAGGAGCGGCTCGAGGCCAAGCTCGCGGAGGACCAGGGCATGAGCGGGCTCGGCGGACCGGTGGCCGGCGAAGAGCCACTCGCGCGCGGCCGGTCGCAGCGCGACGGCGATCAGCGCGCAGACGCCGACCGCGAAGCCGTCGAGGATGACCGGGGTGCGGCGCCCGTGGGCGGCGTGGATCGCGCCGACGAGGGCGGCGAGCTCGAGGCCGCCGAGCTGGCGCAGGAGCTCCAGCGCTTCGGCCGCGAGGCCGGGGACGTCCGCGCGGGCGCGCGCCAGCGCGGCGCGTACCGTCTCCACCTTCGCCACGACGCCCTGCGCGTCCAGCCCGGTCCCGCGGCCCACGACGTCGGTCGGCTCGGCTGCGGTCAGCGCGCAGAGGAGGGCGGCGGCGGTGGCGGTGTTGCCCATGCCGATCTCGCCGAGGACGAGGCAGTCGGCGCCGCTCTCGTCCAGGAGCTGCAGGGTGAGGCGGGCTCCGGTGGCGAGCGCATCGTCGCGCTGCTCGATCGTCAGGGCGGGCCCGGCGACGAAGTCCGCGCTGCCGGCGGGCGCGCAGCGTGCCGCGCGGGCGCCCTCGGGCGTCGGGGCGACGAGGCCGACGTCGGCGACCACGAACCGCTCCCCGCGGGAGCGGGCCAGGACGCCGAGCGCGGTCTCCCCGCGCGCGGCCGCCGCGGCGACCTGCGCGGAGACGTCGCCGTCGAAGAGCGACGTGCCGCGGCTCACGTGCCCGTGATCGGCGGCGAACACGAGATGGGCGGCGGTCAACGGAGCGGGCGGCGGCGCGCCGGTCGCGGCGGCCCAGCGCTCGATGACCTCCTCGAGCGCCCCGAGCGACCCCTGCGGCTTGACGAGCTCGTCGGCACGATCGCGCGCCGCGATGCGAGCTGCCGGGTCGGTGGCGGGCAGGGGGACGGCGGACGCGGCCGGCCCGCGCTCGGCGTCGGATTCGGCGCGCGCCGGCGCCGCGAGCCGCGACATCGGCTCCGATCCCTCGCGCCACCGCTCCTCGTACACCACGTCCTCGAGCGGCCGCCGCGCGGCCCAGCCGGCGCGCTCCAGGCCCGGGCGCACCGGGCGCTCGTCGGGCCAGCCGAGGCACAGCCACGCGACCGGGTCGACGACGGCCGGGATGCCGAGCACGTCGCGCAGGTCGTCGGGCCGGTAGAAGCTCACCCAGCCGACCCCGACGCCCTCGGCGCGCGCGGTCAGCCACAGGTTCTCGATCGCGCAGACCGTCGAGTGCAGGTCGGTGGCCGGGATCGTGCCGCGGCCCAGCACCTCGGTGCCGGGCGGCGGCGGGACGCAGCACACGACGAGCCCGACCGGCGCCTCGAGGATGCCCTCGACCTTCTGGTCCAGGAACGCGCGCGTGCGCCCCGCGTCGAAGCGCGGCGCCTGGCGCACGCGCTCACGCTCGGCCAGCGCGCGGACGCGGGCGCGGGTCGCGTCGGAGCGCACGACGATGAAGCGCCACGGCTGCGTGAGGCCGACCGACGGCGCCTGGTGCGCCGCCCCGAGGAGACGGTGCAGGACGTCGTCCCCGATCCGATCAGGGCGGAAGCGGCGCACGTCGCGGCGCCCCGCGATGACGGCGGCGAGCGCGTCGCGGGCCGCTTCGTCCATGCGCCAGCCGGAGGGATCGGCGGCGCGGTCGGCGGCGCGCGACGGGTCGAGCTCGGGGCCCAGCAGGGGGCGCCTCATCCGACGTCGCCCATCGCGGTGATCGCGCGCTGATGAACGCGCGCGCCCGAGCGCACGGCGCTGTGGACGGCCAGGGCGATCGC
>JAOPZL010000270.1 GCA_025964175.1 Solirubrobacterales bacterium | reverse complement strand
GGGTCTGCGAGGGTGGGGGTGCAACCACGAGGCCTTGGAGGCCCAGATGGGTGAAGCACCCGTAGCGATCACCGAGCCGCTCGAGCTCGTTCCGCTGACGTCAGAGGCGGAGCAGGTGGTCGCCGATCTGCTGCCCTTCGCCGTGGACGAGGACATGGCGCGCGGAGCGGTCGAGGCAGTGCCGATCTGGTTCCACACGTTCGCGCTGGCCCCCGGCCTGTACACGCCCGGGTTCGCCCGCGACCACCGCTACCGCATCCCGGCGCTCGATCGCGAGCGGCTGGAGGGTCGACGCGTGCTGGACGTCGGGACGTTCGACGGCTTCTACGCCTTCCTGGCCGAGTCGCGCGGCGCGAGCCGCGTCGTCGGCGTCGACAACGAGCAGTACGTCGAGTGGATCCGCGGCCGCTTCGGCGTCGAGCTGGCGCCCGCCGAGGGCTTCCGCACGATCCACGCGATGCTGGAGTCCAAGGTCGCCTACGAGCAGATGGACGCGCTGGAGGTCGGGACGCTCGGAGAGCGGTTCGACGTCGTCTTCTGCTTCGGGATGCTGCACCGCGTCAGCGACCCGGTCGGGATGCTGCAGGCGCTGGCCGACGTGCTCGACCCCGGCGGCGAGATCATCGTCGAGACCTACGGCTCGACGCGCGGCACCGACGCTCCCGTGCTCGACGTCCACGGCCCCGGCGACGTGTACGCCGGCGACGACTACGTCTACTGGGGCTTCCCGGCGGAGGGCCTGCGCCGGCTGGGCGCAATGGTCGGGTTGGGCGAGATCGAGGTCATCGACGAGGTCGAGATCGACGGTCACGCGCGCATCATCGCGGTGCTGCGGGCGGGCTGAGGTGCCGCCGCGTCGGTCGCCTCGGCCACGGCCGCGGCGATCCGCGATGGCGCGTCGGTGGTGATCGCATCGAGCTGGAGAGCGGCCACTCGCCGCGCCAGCCCGGGTTCGTTGACCGTTCCGGTCGCCACGCTGAGGCGCCCGTGCCGCAGCGTGGCGACGAGCGCGGGATGCAGGAGGAAGTGCTCGATGCAGACGCCGGCCACGCCGTGGCCGTGCGCCCAGCGGACGAGGCCGTGGGGATCGTGGTCGGCCCACACGATCAGGCGGGCGCTCTGCCCGCGAGCGGCCGCGGCCGCGCACGCGTCGGCGTGGAAGGAGAGGATCTCGCTGCGCTCGCCCGCGCGGCGGTCGCGGATGCGGGCGGACAGGAGCTCGGCGGTGCGGGCGGCGAGCGCCGGGTCGCCGTGCGCCTTGACGTCGAACTGCAGGCGCAGGTGCTCCGGAGCGAGGTCGAGCAGGTCGTCGACGCGCAGGACGCGCTGGTCGGTCGGCTCGCCGTGGCGGTCGCGCAACCGGGCGTCGGCCAGCGCGCCCGCCCACGGCGTCTCGTGGGCCCAGCCGCGCGCGGTCGTGCTCAGGCCCAGCAGCGGGTCGTGGAGCAGGACGAGCTGGCCGTCGGCGGTCAGGCAGACGTCGGTCTCCAGCCCGTCGGCGGGACCCAGCACGGCCTGGGCCAGCGCCTGCTGCGACGAGTCGGGCCCGGCGTCGCGGCCGAACCGGTGGGCGTAGAGGAGCGGGGGCGCCATGGGCTCAGGGTGGCGCGCCCCAGGGTGGGCGGTGTGACCAGGAGGTGACCACACCGCCGACTACCACGTCCCGACGGCGCTCACACCACCGGAGCGTGGCGGTGATGGAGCATGAGGTCGTTGCCGTCGGGGTCGGTGAAGAACGCCATGTGGCACACCCCGGTGTCCATCACGTCGCCGTGGAACTCGATGCCCTTGGCCTCGAGCTCGCCGCGCGCGGCGGCGACGTCGTCGACATGCAGCGCGAGGTGGGCGTTCTTCTGCGGCGCGAACGGCACCCCGAGGCGGGCCGGCTCCCAGATCCCCAGGCAGGTCTGGCCGACCCAGAACTCGTACTGCGCATGCGCGTCGGGCCGCAGCCCGAGCGTCTCGCCGTAGAAGCGGCGGGAGCGCTCGGCGTCCTGCGACGGGATGGCGACGAAGTCCAGCGAGGCGATGAGCGGTGGGGTCATGGATCGATCCTCGCGCCGATCGCGGCCAGCTTGCGTCCGCATCGTGCGCATGAGCCGGCGACCGCGCCCGGGTAGGCTCGCCCGGTGAGCGCCGAGTCCGACGATCCGCCGCCCGAGGCGGGGAGGCTCCCCACCGGGCGGATCGCGCGGACCGCGCGCGTCGGCGGCCTGGTCACCGGCCAGAGCCTGCGCTGGGCGGGGATGCGGACCGCCAACCGGGTCCGCACACCCGAGAAGGCCGCGGCGGCCCGGAGCGAGCGGACCGCCGCGCTGGTCAACCAGCTCGTCGACCAGCTCGGGCAGATGCGCGGCGCCGCCATGAAGGTCGGCCAGATGATCTCGATGGTCGAGTTCGACGGGCTGCCCGAGGAGGAGCAGGACGAGCTCCAGCGCAAGCTCGCGGCGCTGCGCGACGACGTCCCGGCCGTGCCCTTCGCCAAGCTCGAGAAGCTCATGCGCCAGGAGCTCGGCGGCCCGCTGAAGAGCGTGTTCGCCGACTTCGACGAGCGCGCGTTCGCTGCCGCCTCGATCGGCCAGGTGCACCGCGCCACCACCCTCGACGGCGACGACGTCGTGGTGAAGATCCAGTACCCCGGCGTCGCCGAGGCCGTCGAGACCGACCTGCGCAACGCGACGCTCCTGCTGCCACTGGTCAAGCGGCTCGCGCCCGGGCTCGATGCCAGGGCGCTCGCGACCGAGATGCGCGAGCGCATCGGCGAGGAGCTCGACTACGAGCTGGAGGCCCAGCACCAACGGCGCATCGAGCGGCTCGTGCGCAGGCATCCGTTCGTGCGCATCCCGCGCGTGTACACCGACCTCTCCACCCGGCGCGTGCTCGTCTCCGAGTACGTCGAAGGGGAGCGCTTCGAGGTCGTCCGCCGGGCCGACGAGGCCACGCGCGACCGCTACGGTGAGATCGTCTTCCGGTTCTTCCTCGGCCTGCTCTACCGCGACCGGATCGCGCTCGGGGACCCGCATCCCGGCAACTACCTGCTGTGCGCCGACGGGCGCGTGTGCTTCCTGGATTTCGGTCTTCTGCGCGACGTCGACGAGGCGCGCGTGAGCGTCGAGCGCGCGATCTCCGTGGCGGTCCGCGACGCGGACGCGCCGGCGCTGAAGGCCGCGCTGCTCGCCGCCGGATACCTCCCGGCCGACCGCGCGGACGCCGTCGACGCCGACTGGGCGCTGCGGCTGATGCGGGGGGCGATCGGCTGGTACAACGTCCCCGGGTACCGTCGCTTCTCACCCGACGACGCGCGCCGCGACGCGGATCGCCCGCCGCGCGACGCCGAGCACCGGGCCGCGTTCAAGGCGCAGGTCAACCAGTTCACCCTGCCGCCGGAGGCGCTGCTGATCCGCCGCATGCACGGCGTCGTCGCGATCACGCTCTCCCGGCTGCGCGCGGGGGCCGACTGGGGCGCGATCGCGGCGGAGTACTTGCATGGCGCGCCGCCCGCGACGCCGCTCGGACACGCGGAAGCCGGGTTCTTCGCGGGCGACCGGCCGGCAACGGCGACAACGGGATAAACACCCCCCGCCGCGGCGGGACGATCCCGGGTACGCTGGCGCCTCGCCGGTGATGAGGAGAGCGTCGTGACCGCCAACCCGGAGCTGCGGCATCTGCGGGCGTTCGTCGCCGTGGCGGACGAGCTGCATTTCACGCGTGCCGCGCAGCGGCTGCATCTTGCGCAACAGGCGCTGAGCCAGCACGTCCGCCAGCTCGAGGCCGAGCTCGACACGCAGCTGTTTCGCCGCACGACGCGCAAGGTCGAGCTGACCGACGCGGGCCAGATCCTGCTCGCGCGCATCGGCCCGATCTTCGAGTCCCTGGCCGAGGCGGTGGAGGAGACGCGGCGGACGGGTCGCGGGGAGGCCGGAACGCTGGACGTCGCCTACACACCGACGGTGGCGCACGAGACCCTGCCCAAGCTCACCGCTGCGCTGCATGGCCGTTACCCGACGGTCGCGCTGCGGACGTGCGAGATGTGGCAGGCCGACGCGACGGCCGCCGTCGAGGCGGGACGGTTCGACGTCGGCCTGGCCCGCTGTCCCGTGCTCCCGGACGACCTCGAGTCGATCGTCATCCGCGACGAGCCGCTGGGGATCATCCTCGCCGCCGAACACCCGCTGGCCCGGTCGCCGGTCGTCCGCGTGCAGGACATCTGCGAGCTGACGTTGACGATCTGGCCGCGGGACCTGTCTCCGCAGTACCACGACCTCGTGGTCGGCGAGCTCAGCCGTAACGGGTTCCAGGGCTCGGTGCGCGAGTTCGAGAACCTGAGCCGCGACGTGTTCTCCGGCGACACGGTCGCCCGGGCGGAGGTCACCGCCGGACGGGCGTTCTCCATCGGGTTCCGTCATGAGGGTGACCGCGTTCGCGGGGAGTTCGCCTGGCGTCCGCTGGACCCCGCGCCGCTGATCCCGGTCAACCTGTTCTGGAAGCCGGGTGGGCGGGCCGTCGTGGCCAACTATGTCGTGCTCGCGCAGGAGGTCGCACGCAGCGAGAGCTGGTTGGCCGTGGTGGGACGGCCATGATCACGGGATTGACCGCCTCAGCGTGTCAATGAGCCGAGGATCGGTGTTTGTGCTGCGCGGCGGGTCGGCCTAGCGTCGCGTTCCCCACGCATGACAGGAGACGCAATGCCCAGGGTCAGGCTGCACGTGCCCTCTTCGACCGCGACCGACGACCATCAGTGGCTCCACCAGCTGACGGACACGGCCCGCCGCCTCGGATACGACGACGTCACGTTCGGAGCGCCGGGTTGCTGCGACGACGGCGAGCAGGGCGTGCGGTGCACGTTCCTCGTCTTCGAGAACGGGACGAGCGCGGAGGAGATCCACGACCGGATGACCGGCTGGGGCTCACGGTACGTCGCCCCGCTGTGGCAGGGGTGGATCGATCGCTATCGGCTGATCAGCGAAGGGCGCCTGGTGTGCGGCACCGTCGACCAGGTCCGCCGCCAGCTCGAGGTCCTGCTGCTCGCGCACCCCGGCGACGACGTGGTCTGGGAGCTCGACCAGAGCGCCATGCCGCGCCGGGAGACGCTGGCGATGCTCGAGCTGTTCGCCGAGCGGATCGTGCCCGAGCTCGACGCCGGCGGCCCGTCGCTCGCGCTGTCGGGGAGTGCCGGGGCGCGGGGCTAGGTCCGCGCCGCCAGCGTACGAGACGTCGTCTGCACACCGCATACCGAATGCAGTCTAAGGGGTGACGGCGGCTTCACGCAACAGCGGTCGCCCGATCGGCAGGCCGAAGGTCAGGAGGGCGCCGATCAGCGTCGCGCCGACCGTGCACAGCAGCGCGACGCGCAGGTCGACGGCATCGGCGATCGCGCCGAGCAGGAAGGCGGCCACGCCCCCCAGCCCGATCGAGAACCCCATCGACAGGCCGGAGGCCATGCCGATCCGGGTGGGCAGGTACTCCTGGGCCAGGACGGTCGTCGTGCTCAGCGTGCCGACGGTGACCGCGCCGGCCGCGATGACCGCGATCGCCCCGGCGAGCCCGCCGGCGAGGACGTAGATGGCGATCAGCGGTCCGGTGGCGATCATCGTGATGCGCAGGACCGTCTCGCTGCCGATGCGGTCGGCGACGGGCCCGATCACGACGGTCCCGATCGCGCCGGCGACGAGCAGCAGCGACAGCAGCAGCGCGCCGTGGCCGCGCGACTGGCCGTTGGCGACCTCCCACAGCGGGACGAAGGTCAGCAGGCCGTAGAAGGCCACGCTGCGCAGGGCGACGATGACGAGGAGCAGGGCCAGCGATCGGGGGCGCGATGGGCCCACGGTCTCGGGCGCCAGCCTGGGATCCGGCGTGAACGAGCCGAGATGGCGGCGTTCGTGCAGGAGCGCACCGGCGATCGCCAGCCCGGGTAGGGCGAGCAGCACTCCACCGGTCAGCCCCAGTCCGAGGACGACGACGGAGGCGATGATCGGACCCAGCGCGAGCCCGACGTTCCCGCCGACGGAGAAGACGCTGATGCTGCTGGCGTGGCGTCCTCGGCTGGCGAAGCGGGCGTACTTGGCCCCCTCGGGATGGAAGGCCCCGACCCCGACGGCCGAGACGGCCACGCACGTCAGCAGCGCGGCGTAGCTGGGCATGCAGACCGCGGCTCCGAGGCCGACGCCGGCGAGGGCCACGCCGGCGGGCAGCAGCCACAGCGCGCCGCGGCGATCGGACAGCGCGCCGAAGATCGGCTGCGTCAGCGAGGAGCTGCACGTCGCGGCCAGGACGATCGCCGCGGAGCTCATGTAGCCCAGGTCGAAGCGCGGCTGGAAGAACACGATCAGGGCGGGAATGGCGCCCTGCGCGAAGTCCACGCCGAGGTGCCCGAGCGACAGGGCCCGCAGGGCCCGACCGTCGATCCCCTCGGCCGGCGACGTCTCTGTGCAGCTTGACATTTCTGTAGACAGCATATTGTATGCCGACGAGAGGGTTTCACGAGGAGGAGAGACAGCCATGAGCAGCAATTCAGGATCGTTCGACCGCCTATGGGGCCGTCGGCGCGCGGTCGCCGTCGCTGCGGTCATCGGCGCCGCGGCCCTCGCCGGCTGTGGAGGCAGCAGCAGCAACAGCACCACCGCCGGCGGCGCAGGCACCACGGGAACGGGCTCGGCATCCGCGTCCGCCGATGCCGGAGGCGGCGCGGTCAAGGGCAAGAAGGTCGTGCTCGTCGCGTGCGGCGACGTCAACCCGTGGTGCAAGGTCTACAACCAGCACATCCTCGACGGGCTGAAGGCGGCCGGCGTCGAGACGACCTACCTCCAGGATCCGTTCGATCCGGTGCTGCAGGTCCAGCACCTCAACCAGGCGATCGCGCAGAAGCCGGACGCCATCCTCGTCGTCGCCTCCGACGACAACTCGATCGTGCCCGCGGCCAACAAGGCCAAGCAGGCCGGCATCCCGCTCATCAACCTCAACGGCCGTCCCGCCGACGCCGCCGTCCCGCTGCTGAGCTCGTCGATCGCGGCCGACCAGGCGGCCCTGGGCACCTACGCGGCCCAGAACATCATCCAGGGCATGAAGGCGCAGGGCAAGACGAGCGGCAACGTCATCGCCATCACCGGCACCGCGGGGACGAACACCACGAAGGACCGGATCACCGCCTTCAAGAAGGAGCTCGCGACGGTGCCCGGCATCAAGCTCGTCGAGGTCCAGGACGGCAACTGGGACCAGGTCAAGACGGCCAAGATCGCCCAGCAGCTGTTCGCCAAGTACCACAACGACATCCAGGGCGCCTACGGCATGGCCGACTACCAGGCCGCCGGCATCATCCAGTCCGCCGAGCAGGCCGGCCTGAAGCTCGGGGTCGAGAACAAGGGGCTGATCGTCACCGGCAGCAACTGCTTCAAGGTCGGCATCGACAACATCAAGGCCGGCAAGCAGTTCGGGACGGCGACGCAGGCGCCGGGAACCGAGGGCGACTTCGTCTACCCGCTGGTCCTCAAGTTCCTCGGCGGGACCGAGATCCCCAAGGAGAACCTCAACAAGGAAGCGCGCGTCGACAAGAGCAACCTCGACACGTGGGGCGCGCCCTGCAGCCTGGCCTGATGACCGCGCCGCCGTTCATCGACGCACGCGGCATCACCAAGCGCTACGGACCGATCACCGCCCTGGACGACGTCTCCTTCGAGCTGCGTCCAGGGGAGGTCCACGCGCTGCTGGGCCACAACGGTGCGGGCAAGAGCACGCTGGTCAAGATCCTGTCGGGGCTCGTCCGCCCCGTCAGCGGGACCCTGACCATGGCCGGGGAGGAGGTGACCCTGCGCACGCCGCAGCAGGCGCAGCAGCACGGGGTCGCGCTGGTCGACCAGGAGCTCAGCCTCGTGCCGGCGCTGACCGTGGAGGAGAACATCCTCCTGGGCAACGTCGAGAGCCCGTTCCTGCAGCGTCCGGGCGGGTCGCGGGCGGCGACGCGGGAGATCCTCGACGGGCTCGGGCTGCGCCACGTGGCGCCGTCGACGCACGTCCGCGATCTCGCCATCGGCGAGCGCCAGCTCATCGAGATCGCGCGGGCGCTGAGCCGAGACGCCCGCGTCCTGATCCTCGACGAGCCGACCGCGACCCTGAGCGACACCGAGATCGAGCACGTCTTCCGGGCCGTGCGGCAGGTCGTCGCCCAGGGGCGCAGCGTCATCTACGTCTCCCACCGCCTGGGCGAGGTGCTCGAGCTGTGCGACCGGGCGAGCATCTTCCGCGACGGCCGCCACGTGGAGACGCGCGCGGTCAGCGAGCTCGATCGTCGCGGCCTCATCGAGCTGATGCTCGGCGACGTGCCCGAGCCGAGCCAGCGCGATGGCCTGCACGAGGACGCCGGCGAGGTCGCGACGGTGACGATCCGCAACCTGTCCGTGCCGCCGCGGGTGCAGGGGTTCGACCTGACGGCGCGCGGGGGCCAGATCATCGCCCTCGCCGGGCAGATCGGCTCGGGCGCCAGCGAGGTGCTGCGCGCGCTGGCCGGGCTCGTTCCCGACGCCCAGGGCGACGTCTCCATCAACGGCAAGGACGTGCGGCTGGGCTCGCCTCGGCGCTGTGTGGACGCGGGGACGGTCTACGCGTCGGGCGATCGCAAGGGCGAGGGGCTGTTCCTGGGCCACAGCGTGCAGCTCAACCTCGTGGCCACGCGACTGCCCGCGCTGACGCGCTGGGGGCTGGTGCGGCGCGGCGCGGCGGCGTCCGTCGCCCGGCAGCTCATCGACGTCATCGGCATGGACCGCAAGCGGATGCGGACGCCCGTCGTCTCGCTCAGCGGCGGCAACCAACAGAAGGTCTTCCTCGGGCGCTGCCTGGAGCAGCACGCGGCCGAGCTGCTGCTGCTGGAGGAGCCGACCCGCGGCGTCGACGTCGGAGGGCGCATGGAGATCCATGACCTCGTACGGGTCGCCGCGGCCCACGGCAACGCGGTGATCTTCGCCTCGACCGAGCTCGACGAGGTGCTCGATCTCGCCGACACGATCGTCACCATGCACGCCGGCCGGGTGGTCAGGACGCTGCCCCGCAGGCTGGCCACGTCGGCCGAGATCCTCGGCGACATGACCCACGGCAACAGCGAGAGCCGCGCGGGGGTGGCGGCATGACCGCGATCGCACTGCGCGTCAACCAGCTGCTGGACCGCCGGTCGCTGCCGGTCGCGCAGCTGCTGCTGCGCGTGATCACCGCCGCGTTCGCCGCGATCCTCGTCATCGGCGCGCTGACCACCGAGGGCTTCCTGTCGGTCGACAACGTCAAGGCGATCCTCGGCTCGACGGCCTTCGTCGGCATCATCGCCGTGGGCATCACGGTGATCATGCTCAGCGGCAACCTCTTCTCGCTGTCGCTGGGCACGACGACGGCGGTCTGCGCGATGCTGTTCCTGTTCGCGCTGCAGGCGGGCATCGTCGTGGCCATCGTGGCCACGGTGGCCCTGGGCGCGGTCCTCGGAGCCGCGCAGGGCCTGCTCATCGGCAGCATCGGCGCCAACGCGATCATCGTCACCATCGGCGCCGGCGCGCTGCAGGAGGGCGGCGCCGTCTGGGCGTCCGGCGGCTCGGCCGTCTTCCCGCCCAAGAACGCGCCGGGGATGAGCTTCCTGGCCGACACGATCCTCGGCGTCCCGTTCGCCGTCTACGTCCTCGTCGTGCTGGCCGTCGCCGGCGAGTACCTGATGCGACGCACCCGCTTCGGGCGGGAGATCTACCTGATGGGCGAGAACAAGCGCGCCGCCCGGGCGGCCGCGCTGCCGATCGTGGCGCTGACGGCGGGAGCGTTCGCGGTGGCGGGCGCGTGCGCGGCGATCGCCGGAGTCCTCATCGGCGCGTTCAACCAGAACGCCAGCCTGCTCGTCTCCGGGACCTTCACCTACGACGCGATCGCCGCGGCGCTGGTCGGCGGCAGCGTCGTCACGGGCGGGCGCGGCTCGATCGCGCGCACCGTCGCCGGGGCCGTCGTCATCGCGACGATCTCCGACCTGCTGCTGCTGCGCGGCTACAGCACCGGCGTCCAGATCCTGGTCAAGGGCGCGGTCGTGCTCGTGGTCGTGGTCCTCCTGCACATCAACCAGCGAGAAGGTGAGCGATGAGCTCCGTCGCCCTGAAGGACCCGCGAAGGACACGCGAGCTCGCACGCACCAGCGCGCCGTTCCTGATCCTCGCGCTGATGCTCGTCGCCTTCTACGTGCTCCCGCAGCTCTCGGGGCGCGAGGCGACGGTCTTCAACGTCTTCAACTCGATGCAGAACTTCGCCGCGCTGGGGCTCGTCGCCCTCGCGCTCGGCCTGACGATGATCGCGGGGGAGTTCGACCTGTCGGTGGTCGGGATGTACGGGCTGGGATCGATGCTCGCGGTCATGACCGGGAAGGACAGCGCGCTCCTCGGCCTGGGCATCGCCCTGCTCGCGGGCCTGTTCGTCGGGCTCGTGCAGGGCACGATCATCGCCAAGCTGCGCATCAACTCGATGCCGGTGACGCTCGGCGGCTACCTCCTGCTGCTCGGCCTGACCGCGACCATCGGCCACGACGACAGCCAGTCCTATCCGAACCTGAGCGTCGGCTCGTCGCTGGACTCGGTGGTCGCGCAGATCTTCTCGCTGCGGAGCCTCGTCGCGGTCGGCGTGTTCGTCGTCGTCACCCTGGCCATGCGCTACACGCGGCTGGGGCGGGACATCCGCGCCATCGGCGGCGACCGGCGGGCGAGCCGCACGGCCGGCGTTCCCGTGGACCGGATGCTCATCGGCGTCTTCGCCCTGTCCAGCGTCCTGTCCGCGCTGGCCGGGGCGCTGATCGCCTACAGCCTGGCCACGGCGACGCCCGATCCGGGCCTCGCCCCGCTGATCTTCGCGATCACCGCGGTCCTGCTCGGCGGCGTCACGCTGGCCGGCGGGCAGGGTGCAGCGCTGGCCATCGCGGCGGGCGCGATCACCCTCAGCCTGCTGCAGGAGCTGTTCTCCATCCTCGGGACGCCGACCTACGTCTCCAGCCTGATCACCGGCGGGCTGCTCGTCCTGGTGACGATCATCGCCGCGCCCGACCTCAAGCAGTGGTGGCGAACGGTGCGCACCCGGCGGGGCGGCCCGACGGCGTCGGCCGCGTCGGTCGGCTCCTCCCCGGCGGCGACCGTCACCGGTGAGCGCTGATGCGCCTCGTGACGTTCACCGCCGCCGACGGCGCGTCCCGGGTCGGAGCGCTCGACGGGGCCGACCGCGTCGTCGACCTCGCCCACGCGCTGGCCGACCTGCTCGGCCCGGCCGAAGCCGGCGGGGCGCAACCGTTCATCCCGCCCGACATGATCGCGCTGCTGCGCCGGGGTGATGCGGGGATGGACGATGCCCGCCGGGCTCTGTGCCACAGCCGCGAGACGGGAGCCGGTGCCCTGGCCGTCGACGCCGTGCGCCTGCGCTCGCCGCTGCCGCGGCCGACCTCGATCCGCGACTTCATGCTCGTGGAGGAGCACGTGCTCGGGAGCTTCAGCGAGGTCCCGGCCGCCTGGTACGACATCCCGGTCTACTGGAAGGGCAACCCCGACGCCGTGTTCGGCCCCGACGACCCGATCCGCTGGCCGGTCTACACCACCAAGCTCGACTTTGAGCTCGAGCTCGCGGCGGTGATCGGCCGGCCCGCCCGAGCGGTCGGGGTCGACGAGGCCCAGTCCTACGT
>JAOPZL010000252.1 GCA_025964175.1 Solirubrobacterales bacterium | reverse complement strand
CGGTTGCCGCGAACGGCAACGGTGTCTGGGGCGTGGCTGGGGTCCCGGCGCCGGCCGCGGTTGCCGCGAACGGCAACGGTGTCTGGGGCGTGGCTGGGGTCCCGGCGCCGGCCGCGGTTGCCGCCGTTCCATCGGCCGCGGATGGGTGGTGCGTCGCGTGCGACCTGAGGGTCGGCCGACGCCAGGGACATGGGTGATGTTCGCCACCGCGGGTCGCCCTCCTGGTCGGTTCCGTATGATCCGGCCCCGCATGACCTCAAAGCACCTCAGGATCGTGGCCGCGGCGGTCTCCGCGCTCGGTGCCACCGGCGTGATCGCCGCGTGCGGCTCGGGCCACGTCGTCGACAGCCCCAAAGACTCAGCGGCCGTGAATCACGGCGCCCAGCTCTTCTACCAGCGCTGCTCGGGCTGTCACACGCTCTCCGCGGCGTCGGCCGAAGGCTCGGCGACGAAGATCACCGACCGCGAACGCGTCGACGGCCCCAACTTCGACGAGCGCAAGGAGTCGGTGCAGACCACGCTCTACGCGATCCGGTACGGCGGCTTCTCCGGCGCGATCATGCCGCAGAACATCGTCACCGGCTCCGACGCGCAGGCCGTGGCGGAGTTCCTGGCCAAGTACTCGGGCGGGGGCGGCGGCAAGACCAGCGAAGACTCAGCGATCAGCGGCGCTCCCGCGGGCTGAGCCGTGCTGGACCTCCGCCGACTGCGAGCGGAGCCCGACGCGATCCGCGCAGCGCTGATCCGTCGCCGAGACGCGTCGGAGACCCGCGTCGACGAAGTGCTCGCACTGGACCAGCGTCGCCGTGAGCTGCTGCCCGAGATCGAGGAGCTGCGCGCGCGAAAGAACGCCGCCTCCGACGAGATCGCCAAGGCCAAGAAGGCCGGCGAGGACTCCTCCGCGGCGATCGCCGCGATGCGCGACGTCGGCAAGCGCGAGAAGGCGCTCAACGGGGAGCTGGCCGACGTCGACGAGCGGCTGCGCAACGCGATGGCGGCGCTGCCCAACCCGCCGCAGACCGAGGCGCCCGACCAGGACACCGTCATCCGCACCGTCGGCGACGCGACCAAGACCGGCCGCGACCACCTCGAGCTCGCCGGCGACATGATCGACATGGAGGCCGGCGCGCGCGTCGCCGGCTCCCGCTTCGCCTACCTCAAGGGCGACCTCGTGATGCTCGAGCTCGCGCTCGTGCGCTGGGCGCTGGAGAAGCTCCGCGGCCACGGCCACGAGCCGGTCATCCCGCCCGTCCTCGTACGCGAGGAGGCGCTGTTCGGCACCGGCATGCTGCCCGATACCGAGCAGCAGATCTACCGGCTGGCCGACGACCCGCTCTACCTCACGGGGACGAGCGAGGTGCCGCTCGCCTCGCTGCACGCCGGCCAGATCCTCGACGCCGCGCAGCTGCCGCTGCGCTACGCCGGCTTCTCGCCCTGCTTCCGCCGCGAGGCCGGCGCCGCCGGACGCGACACGCGCGGCATCTTCCGCGTGCACCAGTTCGACAAGGTCGAGATGTTCTCGTTCGTCGCCCCGGAGGACAGCGAGGCCGAGCACCAGCGGATCCTCGGCCTCGAGGAGGAGGTGCTCCGCGAGCTCGAGCTTCCCTATCGCGTGGTCGACATCGCCGTCGACGACCTCGGCCCCAGCGCCGTGCGCAAGTTCGACATCGAGGCGTGGATGCCCGGCCAGGGCGCCTACCGCGAGCTGACGTCCTGCTCGAACACGACCGACTTCCAGGCCCGTCGCCTGGACATCCGGGTGCGGGGCGAGGCCAGCGGCAAGCCGGTCGTCGCGCACACGCTCAACGGCACCGCCGTGGCGATCGGGCGGACGATCATCGCGCTGCTGGAGAACGGCCAGCGTGACGATGGGTCGGTCGTGCTGCCCGAGGCGCTCGTCGCCTACGGCGCGCCGGCCGAGCTGCCGCCGGCGATCTGAGCCGCTGCCCGCGCTCCGGCGCTGGGCAGCCGGTGGCGCTCAGCCGCTGACGCTGGCGGCGACGCGCTCCAGGGCCTGGTCGCGGGTCTGGACGATGTCGAACGTCGAGTCCAGGCGGGTGATCTCGAAGAGGCGCAGCACGGTCGGGTTGGTGCAGGCGAGCACGAGCGCGCCGTCCTGCAGGCCGACGCGCCGCAGGGCCGCCAGCAGCACGGACAGGCCGGTCGAGTCGATGAACTCGACCTCGCCGAAGTCGAGCACGATGCGGTTGTGGCCGGCGTCGATCGCGGCGTTGAGCCGAGCCGAGAGCTCCGGTGCGGTGGAGACGTGCACTTCGCCGGAGGCGGCCAGCACGCGCGTGCGGTCGTCGAGATCGTGCTCGACGACGGTGAAGGTGGGTTGCGGGAACTCGTTGATCATGACCCTGGAACCGGACGGTACCCATTTCCCGGGTGCCCGTGTCACCGGTTGTCTGAGCAACGTCTCAGCGCTGGGTGCGCGAGACCCGTTCGCGCCGTCCGCGCCGTAGCGACGGGGCGTCCGCGATCGACACCAACTGCCCGCGCGGCTCGTCGTCGAGGCTGCGCCCGCCCACCGTCTGCGCCTCGCGGCTCAGCACGAACGTGCGCCCGTCGCAGGCGCGGCAGTAGGTCGCCCGGTCGCTCGGCGCGCCACAGGTCGTGCAGCGGAATGGGCCCATCTGCAACCACGGGTCCCCGCCCCCCGCATCGCCCAAACGGGCTTGGACCGGGTCACGGACACCCCGGGCCCGGAATGGCGTCGAGGAGCGTGAGCGGAGGGGGCGGGATTCGAACCCGCGAACGCCTGACGGCGTCTCCGGTTTTCAAGACCGGTGCATTCAACCGCTCTGCCACCCCTCCTGGGTGAGCGTGCAGGGTACTTCGGCGGAGGGGACGGCGGAGGTCCGGCGCGGGGTGGGGAGGTGGCTCAGAGGATCGTCACGGGCGTGCCCACGGGCATGAGGCGTGACAGGCGGCGGATATCGGCGTTGCGCAGGCGGACGCAGCCGTGCGAGACGGTCCCGGGGATGCGGGCGGGCTCGTTCGTGCCATGGATGCCGACGACGCTGCCCCCCGGCCAGTCGGTCACGTGGTCCGAGCGGGCGGAGGTGCCGAACGCGAGCGGCCCGTACAGCCCGCCCCCCGGCAGGTCGAGGAGCTTGTCGCGGACGTAGAACCGCCCAGGGGGTGTCGGGGTGGATGGCTTGCCCACCGCGATCCGCGCGCGGAAGACGACCCGGCCGTCGCGCACGAGCCGCATTCGCAGGCGGCGTCGATCGACGACGAGCCAGGTGTGCACCTCGGCGAGCCGGCTGACGGCGTCCGCCGGGATCCAGCCGGTGGTCCCAGCCGGCTTCAGGGGCGTGCGGACCCGTAGCCAATGTCCGCCGCCGGGCGTGGTGGCGCGACGTAGGACGAGGACCAGCTCGTCGGTGCGGTCCTGTGTGCGCGTCGTGAGCCGCCCGAGGATCCGCGCACCGGGACGCGGGTCGGTGCGAACGAGCACCGGGTGCTCGACGAAGCCGTAGCGCGACGTCCGGCCGGGCCGGCTGAGCACCCGCGTCGTGATCCGTGGCGGATGCGCTCGGGCCGCTGTGGACGGTGCGCCCGCGGCCGTCTGTGGGCGGTCCTGGATGGTCGTCGCGCCTTGCCCGCAACCGGTCAGCACCGCCGCCACGAGGACGGCGGCGGCACAGCCGGCGCGGCTGGCGCTACCCGAGGAACGAGGCGGGTGCACCGCGGCGCGTGGTCGTGTGCGTCACCGTGGCGGGGGCGCCGCGCTTGGTGGGCGGCTTCTTGGCGCTCGGTCCGGTCGAGGCGGGGGCACCGCGGGAGGTCGGCGCGGTCGGCGCGGTCGGCGAGGTCGGCGTGGTCTGGCTCGGGGCGCCCGTTGTCGTCGTCGGGGGCGCAGCGGTCGCCGGTGCGCCGACGGCGGTGGGAACGACGGGGGCTGTGACGCTCGGCGCGGCCGGGGTCGTCGGAGTCGTGGTCGTGGCGGTCGTGGTCGTCGTCGGGGGGGTCGGGGGCCTGGGGGGTGTGGGCGTGGGCGGAGTGGTGGGGGTGGTCGGCGTCGGGCACGTCCCGCCCGTCTGCTGCTGCTGACCGCCCGACTGCTGCTGGCTGGCGCCGCAACCGCCGGTCTGCTGTTGGCCGCCACCGCCCTGCTGTTGGCCGCCGCCGCCTTGTTGCTGGCTGCCGCCGGTCTGCTGCTGGGAGCCGGCGCTCTGTTGCTGGCTGGCGCCGCCGCCGGTCTGCTGCTGGGTGCCGGCGCTCTGTTGCTGGCTGGCGCCGCTGCCGCCCGTCTGCTGCTGGGTGCCGGCGCTCTGTTGCTGGCTGGCGCCGCTGCCGCCGGTCTGCTGCTGGGCGCCGCCCGATTCCTGATGGCCGTCCTGGGTGGCCACCGCGGCAGCCGGCACTCCCAAGGCGACCGCGAGGGCTGAGAATGCTGCGAACTTCGAGTTCATGGTCTTCCTCTGTGACGTGTTGACCCGGTGCGACGCCGCCCGGGCACGATGGGGTCTCGCTGCGGAGGCGGTCCGGCCCGTCGGATGGGGCGCCGGAGCCGGTCGTCGGCACACGCCGCGGTCGAGGTCATGTCGCTGCGGTTCAACCGGGATCAGGAGGCGAACTGGTGGCCGCCGAGACGACGGCCACCAGCTCCGGTCGCCTCAGTGGTGGGCGCTCCGCCTGTTGGATGCCGCGTGATGGCTGGGCTTCTTGGCTGGCTTGTGGCTGCCGTGCAGGACCTTCGTCCTGCCGTTGATCCGCCGGACGTGCGTCCTGTGCCTCGAGTTGGACTGCTGCTGGCTGGCCCCGCCGCCACCGGTCTGCTGCTGCCCGGTCTCGGACTGCTGCTGGCTCGCGCCGCCGCCGGTAGAGCCGGTGCCACCCGTGGAGCCGCCGGTCTGCTGCTGCCCGTGCTCGGACTGCTGTTGGCTGGCGCCGCCGCCGGTCTGCTGCTGCTGGTCGTCGGATTGCTGCTGGCTCGCGCCGCCACTTGAGCCGCTGCCGCCGCCGGTCTGCTGCTGCTGGTCGTCGGATTGCTGCTGGCTGGCGCCGCCACCCGTCTGCTGCTGAGCGTCGTCCGACTGCTGCTGCGACGCGCCGCCACCCGTCTGCTGCTGAGCGTCGTCGGACTGCTGCTGGCTCGCGCTGCTGGCGCTACCGGTGGTCGTTCCACCCTGCGCCATGGCGGCGGCCGGCATGGCGCAGACTGCACCCACAACGGCGAGCGGCAGGATCTTCACGTTCTTGTTCACGGTGTTCGAACTCCTTGAGATCAATCGATGTGCTGTCGTCCGCCGGCGTCCGTCGCCGACGGGGATGAGGCGCCCGGGTGGCCGGGCGTCCGGATCACGTCATCGGGCCACCTCCTCCGGACCTGGGAAGCGGGTGCGAGCAGCGCGCGGCGGCGCCAACTGGGTGGCGAGCAGGGGACATGGAACCTCTGAGAGGTGAGGGATCAGCGGTGCGAGGAGCTGCGGCCCGGCGTTCCGAGCCGGGTCCGGGTGCATTGTCGGCGCCCACTACAGCACGCGTTTCGGTGTATCGGGGAACGGTTCGGCGGTGGCGTTCGCGCTCGCACCGGCGACCCGCTCGCGTGAGCGTCACAGCGCCATCGTTTCCCGTCTGAGCGGCTTTGGGGGGTAAGCAACCGCACATCCTGTTCGCGCACGAACCCGGACTGGTCCGAGGTCGACGGGACGGGACAACCCTCCTTCATGCAGGGGTCGCAGAACGCGGCGGGCACCGGCTGGCATCCCGCCGCCGGGGTCTCCTCCCGCGTGGGTGCGGGAGGTGTCCGCGGCGCCGTGACGATCACTGGCGTGTTCGACGACCGGATCGCCGACTCGATGACCCAGCGCGTGCTGGAGCTGCTCGCCCGCGACGTCGGCGAGGTGTGGATCGACGTGCTGGGCGTCACCCAGATCATGTCCATCGCCGTCGCCGCGCTGTTGAGCGTTCGCCGGCGGACCGTGCGCGCGGGGGTCCGCCTCGTGCTCGTGTCCGACGGCGGGCCGGTCGAACGGATCCTCGCGTCCGCCGGCCTGCCCAACGCGTTCACGACGGTGACGCGTCCCCCCGCCGATCTCCGCGACGCGTCGCGCACGCTCGATGTCGATCCCGATCGCGGACAGCTCGGCCAGGAGCTGGGGCCGGCGCCGCGCCGCGCGCTGCTCTCCGACGACGCGACGGAGGCGTCGGACCCGCCCGTCGTGGCCATGCTGGGAGGCCACCGGCGCGGCGGCACCTCGGCACGCCCGAAGATCCAGATGACCCGCAGCGACCGGGTGGCCGTGCTGCGCGCCGATCCCGACCTCGCCGAGGGCGTTCCCGCCCACCGGCTGGTGCAGGCCGAACGGGAGCTGACGGCGCCCGTCGCCCTCGTCCGCCGCGGCGTCTGGGACGGGGTCGGAGACCTCGAGCTCACCCACGGCGGCCTCGGCGTACTCGTGCTCGAGGGGCTGATCGTCCGGCGCGTCGGCCACGCCGGCGGGTTCGGCGCCGAGCTGCTGGGTCCCGGAGACGTGCTGCGGCTGTGGGACCACCCGGGCGCGGACGTCGCGCCGTGGTTCGAGACGATGCTCCACGTCGTCCAGGCCGGACGCGTGGCCGTGCTCGACGACAGCTTCTCGGAGCGTCTTCGCGATCACCCGCGGGTCGTGGAGAACCTCTTCGGGAGGGCGATGGCCCGTTCGCACGCCCTCACCGTCGCGATGGCCGTCGCCCACTACCCGCGGATCGAACGCCGGCTGTTCGCGACCTTCTGGCTGCTGGCGCAGCGCTGGGGGCGCGTTTCGGCCGAAGGTGTGCACCTGCGGCTGCCGCTGACGCACTCGATCCTCGCCGATCTGACCGCCGCGCGTCGCCCCTCCGTGACGCTGGCGCTGGCGCAGCTGGAGCGCGCCGGGCTCCTGCAGCGCCGGGGAACGGAGTGGCTCCTGCTCGGGGCATCGCCCGACAACCTCGAGCTGCCCCGCGCGGCCACGGCGGAGATCCCACGTCTCCGCGAGCCGCACCGCTGAGCCGCACCGGTTCGCCCCCCGACCGTTCGCGCCCCGCACGCGGAGCCCCCGGTGCGAGGACGAACCGGGGCGGGGGCAGGCCTCGTCGGGGCTGCTCCCCCGATGTCAGCATCGCCTGGGACCGATGAATTGCGCTCCGTCCCTCGTCGCGGCTGCGACCGCCGCCCGCTCCCTCGTCGCCGCGATTTCCCTGGTCGCGGCGTCTGGGGCGGCGGTCGTGCCGTCGGCCCACGCGGGCGAGTACGTGGTCATCGGCTGCGCGGGCCAACCCGCCCCCGCGTCGGGATGGGCCGGTTCGACCTCCGGAGACGGGGCGAGGCCGATCGTGACCGACGGGTGCGCGGGAGGCGGCCCGTTCGCGGCGAGCCTGGCCCTCGGCACGGGCTCCGGGTCCGGCGATGGCAACGGCCGCGGCAGCGCGGCCTCCGCCCGGTGGCGGGTCGAGGCGCCTGCGTCGACGACGATCGCCGGCCTCAACCTGACGCGCGAGGTCACGGCCATGAACGGCGACGGCCCGTTCGGGTACGCGGCGCGGTCGTGGCTGAGCGGAGGCCAGGACCCCCAGACCATCGAGTCGTGCGTCGGCTCCTCGGCCTGCGCGCCGCTGGCCTCGAGCTCGCGGCTGACCTGGCGGGCGTCCCGCAGCGGCGTGGCCGCGGTGGACTTCGGCGTCTCGTGCGGATCCGGCGACGGCCCGGCGTGCCCGACCGGCGGCGGCATCGTCGTGGCCGCTTCCCGCAGCGAACTGGCCCTCGACGACGGGGCGCCGCCGCAACCGGACGCCCCGACGGGCGACCTGGTCTCGGGCCCGGTCGATCCCGGGGTCCACAGCGTGCGCATGCACGCCACCGACGCCGGTGGGGGCGTCGCGGGCATCGCGCTGCTGGTCGATGGTGCGGTGGTCGCCAACCAGCCGACGTGCGCCCCGCCCTACCGCGCACTGGTCCCGTGCCCGCCGGAGGTCACGACAACCGAGAGCTTCGATCCAGCCGGCCTCGCCGCGGGCCCGCACAGCGCGGCCGTGCAGGCCGTCGACGCGGGCGGGAACGTCGTCGTGTCGGACGCGGTGACGCTGCTGCGCTCCGCCACGGGCGCCGGCGTTGGGGCGCCGACCGCCTCCGCGGGAGGCGCGACGACGACGTCATCGGCCGGTGTAGGCGGCGGCGCGATCCCCGGCTCGTCGGCATCCGGCGCGACCAGCGGCGCCGGCCCCATGCACGCGCGGCTGACGGCTGCGGTGCGGGTTCGTGGGGGCGCGCAGCGCGCGGTGATCGTGAGCCATGGGGGCCGGGTGATCCTTCAGGGGCGGCTGCGCACGACGGGCGGAAGCCCGATCGCGCGCGCGACCCTCTTCCTCTCCGCGCGGCCCATCGCCCGCGGTGTGGCCCGGACGTACCGGGCGGTCGGCAGCGTCCGCACGCGGGCCGACGGCGCCTACTCGGTGCGGCTGGAGCCGGGGGTGTCGCGGTCCGTGCGGGTCGAGTACCGGCCCGGGACGGGCTCCACGGTGTCCGCGCGAGCCTCCGTCGACGTCCGCGTCCGCGCGTCCGCCATGCTGCGGCTGCCGAGCCGGGCACAGCGCGGGAAGGCGCTGACCATCACGGGGCGCGTCGCGGATGCCCGCTTCAAGCTCGTCGAGCTGCAGGCGCGGTCGGTCGGCGGCTGGCAGACCTTCGCGACCGCGACCACGGATGCCAACGGGCTGTTCACCTACCGCTACTCCTTCGTGCGCCCGGGTCCGAAGGCGCGCTACGCGCTGCGGGTGTTCGTCCCCCGCGAGACCGGCTTCCCCTACGTCCCGGCCGCGAGCACCGAGCGATGGATCGACGTCCGGTGATCCTCGATGACGACGACCCCGACCCCATCGTCGAGCTGTCGCGGCTCCTGCGCGACTCGGTCCTGCGCGCCCACCCGACGCTCGCCCGCGCGGAGGCCGATCGCATCGCCGGCGATGCGATCCGCCATCAGCTGAGCTGGCACGGAGCGGTCGATCCCCCGGCGACGGTGCGCCTGGCCCTCGATCGGGCCGCGCGCGCGGAGGGTGGACGACGCGGCGTCGCCCGACCGCCCGCGCAGGCGACAGCCTCCGGTCCGCTGCACTGGGATGACGTGGCGGCGGGCGAAATCTACGCCGGCCCCTGGCAAGAAGACCGGCCGATCGGTCCACCGAGACCCGTAGAGCCTGCCCTAGGGGAGCCATCCCCCCGACGCGTACCGGGTGCGGCGACTGCGCTGAGATGCACGGTCGCCGCCCTCGCGGTGGTCGCGGCCGGCATCGCCCTCCCGGCGATCGACCGCCTCTCCGGTGACTCCGCCGGCGACGGCCCCGCGGCGGTGCGCCAGCCGATGACCGCGGCGAACGCGGCACCGGCGTCCACGGCCCGGGCAGTCGGACGCACGACGCACCGCGCTCGTCAACGCCGGGCGGCGAACGCGCGGGAACGGGATGCGTTGCGCAACCGGACAGCGGCGACGCCGGTGGGCGTGTCGAGCCCCAGCCCGAGCCCGACTTCGGCGGGCGGCTCGACATCGGTCGCGGCGACGCCCACGGCACCGTCCGCGCCGGTCCGGTCGTCGGCGCCCACGCCCACGCCCACGTCGGCGCCCACCTCCGGGCCCGCGCCGACGTCCACCCCCGCGCCGACGTCCACCCCCGCGCCGAC
>JAOPZL010000248.1 GCA_025964175.1 Solirubrobacterales bacterium | reverse complement strand
ACCCGCTGCTCCTCGGCCGCCCGCGCCGCCTCCCCCGCCGCCCGCGCGTCCGCCGCGGCCTGGTCGGCGTGCTGCGCCTGCTGCGCGGCGCGGGCCTCGAGCTCCTGGGCGCGCTGCTCGGCCGCGGCTTGCGCCTCCAGCCGCTCGATCCGGGCCTGCGATCCCTCGAGCTGGTCGATCGGCACCGCGAGCTGCACGCCGTAGGCCGCGCCGAGCGCGTCGACGTCCTGCGCCGCCAGGCCGTGCGATCCGTCGGCGGCCTTGAGCAGCTGGTCCTCGCTGAACGCGACGAGCACGCTGTCGCGCGTGACCGCCGCGTCCTTGAGCGGGACGACGTAGCGCTTGCGCACGACCCGCCCGCTGCGTACCAGCGCGATCGTCGGCGAATCGCCGTTGAAGTAGACCTCGTCCAGCTTGCCGAGCGACACGCCGTCGCGATCGACGACCTCCGCTCCGACCCACTGCTCGAATCGCTTGACGTCCATGACGACCTTCTCCCCGATGGGCGGCGCTCTACGCGCGGCGCGTCAGGGATTCCCGCTCTTCCCTCAGGCCGTGACCGCCGGCTCGGTGATCCGGTCCAGGAACGCGGAGACGCGCTCGCGGTAGGGCTCGCGGTCGGTCGCCCCGATGAGCGCGCCCGACATGCGGACCGGATCGCCGAAGAAGTAGTACTCGTACAGCGTCTGCCGGCCCGCGAAGGCGGAGGCCGACAGGTCCCACGCGAGGCGGAAGAGCCGCACGCGCTCGGCGCCGGTCAGGGTCGCCGACTGCAGGTAGTCGCTGATGTCCTGCCCGGCCGAGCCGGTGATGTCGCCCTCGGTGGGCAGCGCCATCAGCCCGCTCGCGCCGAACTTGCGCAGCATCTCCGGGAAGCGGCCGTAGAGCTTGGGGAACCAGTTGCGCGCGGTGTTCAGCGGCTCCCAGGCCGGGGTCAGGACGCCGTAGTCGTTGACGGTCGCGTCGGCCTCGGCCGCCCGCAGCAGGCCGTGGAGGATGCCGACCGTCGTGATCGCCTCGGCGATGTCGACCTGGATGTGCTGGAACTTCTCGATCCCGATCGCCTCGGTCAGCAGCGTGAGCAGGCCGAGGATCGACTCCATCTTCGCCGTCGTGCGCGTGACGACCTGATGCGTCATGTGCACCACGGCCGACGTGTCGGAGTAGAAGGCGTTGGTGAGGTCGGGATTGCGCAGCAGGAACACGCGCTCCCACGGGACGTGGACGTCGTCGAACACCACGACCGCGTCGATCTCGTCGAAGCGGCCGCCCAGCGGGTGGTCGCGCCCGTAGTCGATGCCCTCGCGGCAGATGAAGCGCAGCCCGGGCGCGTCGCAGTTGATGGCGAACGCGAACGCGTACGGCGCGTCCTCGGGGACGTTGCGCAGGACGGTCGAGGGGAAGACGAGCAGCTCGTCGGCGATCGGCCCGATCGTGGCCAGCATCCGGGCGCCGCGCACGACGATGCCGTTGTCGTCCTCGGAGACGACGTGCGCGGAGAGCGCGCGGCCGTCGACCTCCTGGCCCGCGCCGGCGGACCGGTTGATCTGCGGCGGGATCAGCGTGTGGGTGGTGAGCAGGTCCTCCTCGCGGACCTTCTCGTAGTAGCGGCGGATGTTCTCGCCGAACCTCGGATCGGCCTGGGCGAACCACGGCTCGGCCTGGCTGAGCGCCATCAGCGAGCTGTTGAGGTAGTCGCCGGTGCGACCGAGCGTCCCGAGGCTGAAGTCGGCCCACGTCTTGAACCCCTCGCGGCGCAGCAGGAGGTCCTCGGCCGTCCGGGGGACGAGGAAGGAGGTGCCGACCGGGTCGCCGCTCGTCGGCGACGTGTAGGTCAGCGCGTCGCGCGTCTCGGGCGCGTGCTGCATGTCGAAGAGCTCGGCGTAGGTGCGGGTGATGCCGGCGAACGCGGGATGCCCCGGGATGTTCTCGGTGACGGTCTCGCCGTTGATCTCGACGTGCGGCCGCGTGGCGGCGAGGCGATCGAGGTACTGCTGACCCGTGCGTGCTCCCATGAGGGGTTCCCTTTCGTGTCGCTAGAGGAGGTGCTCGACGCCCAGCGCCGGCTCGCCGATGTGGGTGTAGCCGCCGGCGTGGTAGCCGAGCGCGTCGCCCGAGCGGTAGTCGAAGTCGACGACCTCGCCGAGGAACAGGGTGTGGTCGCCGCCGTCGTAGGCGCGGTACGGGCGGCAGGCGAGGTGGGCGAGCACGCCGGGCAGGCGCGGCGCGAGGTCGGGTCGCTGCACCCAGGCGATCGACTGGGGCGGACCGCCCGCGAAGCACTGGGCGAGCGACTGCTGCTCGGCGCCGAGGACGTTCACGCAGAACGAGCGATCGACGAGCACGTCGTGCGAGCGCGCGGTGCGGGCGATGCTGATCAGCACGAGCGGCGGATCCACGGAGACCGAGGTGAACGAGTTCAGCGTGAGGCCGCGCGGGCCGTCCTGCGCGTCGAAGGTGATCACGCAGACGCCGGTGGCGAAGCGACCCAGGCACGAGCGCAGCGCGCGGGCCAGGTCCGGCGCGGCCACGGGCGGACGCCAGGGCTCTGCTCCTCTCTCCATGGCCCGAGTATGCCCGATAGTTGTACGTTGCGTCAACTATCTGTACGCCGACGGACCGTTTCCGGCCAGCGGCCCCGGTGGCCCGGTACGGTCCCGCCGGTGAGCGAACCCGAGCGATCGTCCGGCGGCTCGCAGACCCTCGAGCGGGGGCTGCGCATCCTGCGCGTCCTCGCCGAGCACCCCGACGGGCTCTCGGTCTCCCAGCTCGCCGCCGCGATGGACACCCACCGGGCAGGGATCTACCGCCTGCTCGCGCCGCTCATGGACCAGCACCTCGTCGTGCGCGGCGAGGACGGGCGCCACGTGCTGGGCGCGGGCCTCATCGAGCTGGCCAGCCGGGTGCGTCCGCGCCTGCAGGAGATCGCCGTCCCGGCGCTGCGCATCCTCGCCGACGAGCTCGGCGCCACCACCGCGCTGACCGTCCGCGACGGTGAGGAGGCGGTCGTCGCCGCGGTCGTCGAACCGCGCAACACCGACATGCACATCGCCTACCGCACGGGCCTGCGCCATCGCCTCGACCAGGCGGCGTCGGGCATCGCGATCCTGTCCGCCCTCCCCCCGCGCGGCGGCGAGCGCACGCCGATCGTCGACGCGCGCGAACGCGGCTGGTCGGTGTCCAGCAGCGAGCTGCTGCCGGGCGCGACGGGCGTCGGCGCCGCCGTCGTCCTCCCCGGCCACGAGCCCGCCGGAGCGATCACGGCGGTCTGGATCGACGGACGCGACCCGGCGGCGACCGCCCCGGCCGTCATCCGCTGCGCTCGCACGATCGCGGCCGGCCTCGGGCATCCGACCCGGTAGCGGCGTGACCGACCGCCCGCGCGTTCCCCGGAGGACCGCGGGCCTCCTGCACCGCCGGTTCGACGACGATCCGGGCGGCGCGTAGAACATCCGGCCTCCCCGCGGCACCGGGCTGGTACGTGGAAGGCCCGACCGCCGATCACAACACGGTCATGGTGAGCGAAGGGGACGACTGCTACATCGATCTCGGGGGCGTCGCGGTGGCGGTCAAGATCGTCGGGTTCCACGGCGCCGACGTCGCGCTGATGATCGATGACACGGACCCGACGGTGAACGCCCGGCTGCGGGAGACCTCCAAGGCGCACCTCCTCCTCTGCGCCGACAGCGGGAAGCGCGCGCAGCGCGGCACGGTGATCTACTCGGGCGCCGGGCCGATGATGATCTTCCGCACGTCCGACGACGCGTACGACGGCCTCAAGCGCACGCACAGCCGCGCGCCCCTGCGGCTCGCCGTGCTCGTCTCGCCGATCGCGGCCGAGGACTTCGCGACGGCCCAGATGTTCAGGACGACGACGGTGGACGTCAGTGCCGGAGGCCTGCGCATCCCGCGCGACGAGCACCAGGCGCTCGAGCGCTGCCGGCTGATGCTCACCCTGCCCGACGCGACGAAGGTCAGCGTGCTCGGGCGCCTGAACCGGGCCGGCGCGGCGGACCTCGCCTACAAGTTCTCGCTGCTCTCCACCGGGGACCGCTCGCGGATCTCCCGGTTCGTGCTCAGCTGGCACATCGACTTCCTGCGCAGCGCTCAGCAGCGCGCCGTCGGCGCGGTGGAGAACTAGGATCCGCCGGATGCGCCCCCGCCACGGAGCCGCGAGGCTTCTCTGTGCCCTCGTGCTCGGACTCCTCGTGTTCGTGCCCCCGGCGGCCGCCGCCCCGAAGGTCGTCATCTTCAACATGTACCCGTCGCCGCTGGTCAAGCCCGACCGCGTGTTCTTCCAGGCCGACGCCGGGCCCTACCTGAGCGATCTGCAGTGGTCGGGCTGGGGCGAGCCGACTGCGCTGGGCACCGGGAAGTGGGTCCTCGACTGCTCCAACGGCGGCCCTTCGTGCGGCGCCGACGATCCGAGCGAGTCCTACCCGGCGCGCTTCACGCTGAGCGACCTCGCCCCGTGCCCGCGGTTGGGCCCGGACGCCCTGTCCTATCGCTCCGGCGTCGTCGAGATCGACCGCCCCGCAGGCACGACCACGTACGCCTTCGGCTCCGACTACGACTTCTGCGCCAGGCGCCCGACCCTCGTGGCCGCCCGGTCCGCGGTCGCCCGCTTCGCGACGCGACGCCTGCACGCGTCCCACCCGACGGTCGCGTGCCATGTCCAGGGCTCGACCGACGTGGAGTGCACCGCGCGCTGGACGCGGCGCGGCCGGGCCGAGAAGCGCGACTTCTACGTGTCGGCCGCCATGAGCACCACGCGCCTGTACGTCACGCCGCTGGGCTGAGCCGCGGTCCGCGGTCGCGGCGGGCGAGCGATGAATCCCGGCCGCGCCCCGCGCCGTGCGCCGTGCGCGATGATCGGGCGCGATGACGGTCCAGATCGCTCTGCTGCGCGGCATCAACGTCGGGCGCAGCAACCGGGTGCCGATGCCCCAGCTGCGAGCGCACCTGACCGAGCTCGGCTACGGCGACGTGCGCACGATCGTGCAGAGCGGCAACATCGTGCTCGAGTCGGCGGTCGAGGGCGGCCGGCTGGAGCGCGACCTCCAGACGGCGATCGCGCAGCGCTTCGGCGTCGACACCCCGGTGGTCGTGCGGACGGCCGCGCAGCTGGCGCAGGTGGTCGCCGACAACCCGTTCGCCGAGGCCGCCGACGACCCCAGGCGCTTCCAGGTCTCGTTCCTGGCGCAGCCGTGCCCGGCCGCCGAGGCTCGCGACCTGATGGCCGCCGACATCGGCCGCGAGCGGGTCGCGGTCGCCGGCCGCGAGATCTACTCCTGGCACGTCGACGGCATCCAGAGCTCGCCGCTGGCCCAACTCCTGGCCAAGCGCGTGTCGGTCACCGCGACCGCGCGCAACTGGAACACGGTCCTCAAGCTGCTCGCGCTGACGGCGGACGCCGACGGCTGAGGCGACGCTCATCGCCGCATGGAGAGGACCACTTCGTAGTCCTCCCAGGTGTCGACGTCGAGCGGGATCGTGCCCGCGACCGGGACGTCGACGACCTCATCCGCCCGCCGGTCCATCAGCTTCCAGACGCCCTTGTCGCCGTGCAGCGCGCCGAGGTCGGCGAACGTGGAGCGCGCGAACGCGAGCGGATGGCCGCGGCCGTCCTCGTAGCGGCAGGCCGCGAGCGGCGCCTCGCCGCGTCCGGCCAGCAGCGCGGCCACCGTCGCGGCCGCGACCCCGGGCTGGTCGCCGAGCAGCAGCACGAGCACGTCCGTGCGCGGCTCGACGGCGGCCAGCGCGGTGGCGATCGACGAGGAGCAGCCGGTGCCGAACTCGAGGTTCTCGACGATCTCCACGCCGGACAGGTCGACCGCCGACCGAACCGCGTCGGCGCCGCCGCCCAGGACGCACAGGAGCTGGTCGAAGGCGCAGTCGCGCGCGGTGTCCAGCGTGTGGCCCAGCAGCGTCGCGTCCCCGTACGGGAGCAGCTGCTTGGGCTGGCCCAGGCGCCGCGAGCCGCCCGCCGCGAGCACGAGCCCGGTGACCCGCACGCCGTCAGCTGCCCGCGACATGTCCCGCGTGCTGCTGGAGGTAGGTCGCGCGGCAGCCCTCGCGACAGAAGTAGACGCGCTCGCCGCCGAGATCGAGGTGGATGCTCGCCACGCTGGCGACGACCTCCATCCCGCAGATCGGGTCGATCGCGACGGCCGGCACCACCACGGGCAGGGACACCCCGAGCCCGACCCCGAGCTCCGGCTCGTCGGAGCCCGCAGCGGCGGCCCGCCGCTGCTGCACGAACTCGGCAAGGATCGCGATCGCGATCTCCGCGGGCGCCTGGGCGCCGATGTCCAGCCCGGCCGGCGTGTGCACGAGCGCCCGCGCCGGATCGGCCACGCCGAGGGACTCGAGCACGGCGTGACCGCGCACCTCACTGGCCACGAGCCCGACGTAGCCGACGCCCGCCTCCAGCGCCCGCGTCAGCGCGATCTCCTCGCCCTTGCCGTGGGACGCGACGATCATCGCGGCGTCGGTGTCGCGCGGCTGCACGTCGGCCGCGTCCACGCGGACGGCGTCGTAGCCCGCCGCGCGAGCGATCTCCTCCAGCGCTCGGGCGATCGGCATGTCGCCGGCGATGACGATCCGCGCCGCCGGCAGCTGCGGGTCCAGGAAGATCTCCAGCGAGCCGCCGCTCAGACACGGGTTGTGGGCCACGATCACCCCGTCGGGATCGGGCTGGCGCCGCGGCGGGCTGTCGCCCGGCTCCAGGCGCAGCAGCAGCGCCTGGCCGGTCTCCAGCGCGCGGATCGCGTAGAGCGCCACGGACGCCCGGGCGCACATGCCGCCGACGAAGCCGTCGATGTCGCCGTCGGACCGCACGATCGCGGTGTCCCCCGCGCGCACGCTCGTCGGCTGCACCGCGCGCACGACCGTCGCGTGCACGAACGGCTCACCGTCGGCGATCAGCTGCTCGGCCCGGTGGGCGAGGTCGACTCGGATCATCGTGGTTGCGCCGCCTTTCCCTGCATCGCGTCCCACACGCGCGACGGCGTGCAGGGCATGTCCATATGGCGCACGCCGAACGGTGCGAGCGCGTCGCAGACCGCGTTGACGATCGTCGGCGGTGAGCCGACGGTCGCCGACTCCCCGATCCCCTTCGCCCCGATCGGGTGGTGCGGCGAGGGCGTCACCGTGAAGTCGGTCTCCCAGTCGGGGACCTCCAGCGCGGTCGGGATCAGGTAGTCCATCAGCGACCCGCCCAGGCAGTTGCCCTCGTCGTCGTAGGAGATCAGCTCCATGAGCGCCATCCCGACCCCGTCGGTCAGCCCGCCGTGCACCTGCCCCTCGATGATCATCGGGTTGATCCGCGTCCCGCAGTCGTCGACCGCGACGAAGCGCCGCACGGTCACGGCGGCCGTGCCGGGATCGATGTCGACGACGCAGATGTAGGCGCCGAACGGGAAGGTCAGGTTGGGCGGGTCGTAGACCGCCTCGGCGTCCAGCCCGGCCTCGAAGCCCGGCGGCAGCTCGATCGATCCGCGCGACGCCATCGCGATGTCCTGGAGCGTGGCGCCCTGCTCGGGATCGCCGCGCACGGCCCAGCGCGGGGGCGGCCCCTTCGTCCACTCCAGGTCGTCGGGCGAGACCTCGAGCATCGCCGACGCGACGATCCGCGCCCGCTCGCGGACCTTGCGCGCGGCCAGCGCGGTCGCCGCGCCGCTGACCGGCGTCGAGCGCGACCCGTAGGTGCCCAGGCCGTAGGGCGTCGTGTCGGTGTCGCCGTGGACGACGTCGATGTCCTCGGGCGGGATGCCGAGCTCATGGGCGACGATCTGCGCGAACGTCGTCTCGTGCCCCTGGCCCTGGGTCTGCACGCTGATCGCCAGCTGCGCCTTCCCGGTCGGGTACACGCGCAGCGTCGCGCCGTCGTTCATCCCCAGTCCGAGGATGTCCATGTGCTTACGCGGCCCGGCGCCGACCGCCTCGGTGAAGAACCCGATGCCGATCCCCATCAGCTCCCCGCCCGACCCGCCTTCGGCGTGGGCCCGGCGCTTCTCGGCCTGCTCGGCGCGCAGCTCGGCGTAGCCGGCGATGTCCAGCGCCTTGCGCAGCGTCGCCTCGTAGTCGCCGGAGTCATAGACCCAGCCGGTCTTGCTCTCGTAGGGGAACTGCTCGGGGCGCAGGAGGTTGGCGAGCCGCACCTCGGCGGGGTCCAGTCCGAGGTCGTAGGCGACGCAGTCGACCATCCGCTCCACCAGGTACACGGCCTCGGCGATGCGGAACGAGCACGCGTACGCGACGCCGCCCGGCGCCTTGTTGGTGTAGACGCCCGTGACGGTGCAGTGCGCGGCCTCGATGTCGTAGGAGCCGGTGAAGACGCTGAAGAAGCCGGCCGGGTAGCGGCTGGGCTGCGCGGCGGCGTTGAAGGCGCCGTGGTCGGCGAGCACCTCGACCTCGACGGCGAGCAGCCTGCCCTCGCTCGTCGCGGCGATCCGGCCCTTCATCCGGTAGTCGCGGGCGAACCCGGTCGACATCAGGTTCTCGGAGCGGTCCTCCATCCACTTGACCGGCCTGCCGACCACCATCGTGCCGACGATCGCGCAGATGTAGCCCGGGTAGACCGGGACCTTGTTGCCGAAGCCGCCGCCGACGTCGGGCGAGATCACGCGGATCTTATGCTCGGGGATGTCGGTGATCAGCGCGTACATGGTGCGGTGCGCGTGGGGGGCCTGGGTCGTGCACCAGACGGTGAGCTTGCCGCTCACGGCGTCGAAGTCGGCGACCGCGCCGCACGTCTCCATCGGCGCGGGATGGGAGCGCGGGAAGACCATCTCCTGCTCGGCGACGACGTCCGCGCGGGCGAAGACCTCGGCCGTGGCCGCGGCGTCACCGGACTCCCAGTCGAAGACGTGGTTGTCGGTGCGGCCGATGTGGTCGTCGCGGATGATCGGGGCGTCGGCGTCCAGCGCCGCGCCGGCGTCGACGACGATCGCCAATGGCTCGTACTCGACGTCGATCAGCTCGAGCGCGTCGCGCGCGGAGTAGTGGTCGTCGGCGACGACGAAGGCGACCTCCTGACCCTGGAAGCGGACCTTGTCGGTGGCCAGCACCGCCTGGGTGTCGGCCGACATCGTCGGCATCCACGCCACCCCGCGCGCCTCGAGGTCCTTCCCGGTGATGACCGCGTGGACCTTGGGGTGCTGGAGCGCGGCGGACGTGTCGATCGAGACGATCCGCGCGTGCGCGAGCGGGCTGCGCAGCACCGCGCCGTGCAGCATGCCGGGCAGCTGCACGTCGTCGACGTACAGGCCCTGGCCGCGGATGAAGCGCGCGTCCTCCTTGCGCCGCAGCCGGCCGAAGCCGATGGGTCGCTCCTCGATCGCCGTCATCGGCTCGTGACCCGTCCGCGCTGGGTGCGCGGGTCGACCGACTCGTCGACCGCGACGACGTTCACGGTGCGGCAGCGGCCGCAGCGGATGCGCACGCGCTTGCTCATGTACCGCGGGTCCATCGCGGCCGCGAGCACGTTCGCGCACGAGACGCAGAGGTAGTCGAACTCCCCGTTGCCGCGGAACACGGGTCGCGCGGGATCCTCCTGGACCGCGGTGCCGCCATCGGGCGGCACCTCCCCGGGGCGGACCTCGCGCATCACCTTGTTCGCCGGCATCGTCGGATCGCTCAGACCGTGGCGAGCTTCTCGGTGAAGTCCTTGATGAGCGCGTCGAGGACGCTCTGCACGACGCCTTCGCCCATCGAGGCGGCCTTGCCGCTGATCTGCGCCGCGGTGTGGACGGTGCCGCCGTCGCCCGACAGCGTGAAGACGACCTCGGCGTTGGCGAAGCCCTGCCCGCCGGCCTCCTTGGACTTGATCTTCAGGACCGCGCGGTGGGCGGCCTCGTCCTTCTCGATGACCTCGACCTTGCCCGTGAACTTCATCGACATGGCGCCCATCTTCACGGCGATCTCGGCCTTGGCCGAGTCCGGTCCGGTGGTCTCGATCACGCGCCCGCCCTCGACGCACGGGATCACTCGCTGCAGGTCGGTGACCGCCGCCCAGTTGTACTCCGTCGGCTTGCCCGTCGAGAAGGGGTGATCGAGTTCGACCATGTGATGTGTCTCCTGGTTCCTGGCTGGCTGGCGTGAAAGTGGGTGGCGGGTACGGGCGTCGCGGGGTCAGCCGGTGCCGAGGGTGGCGCTGACCAGGACCTCGACCTCGTCGACGACCTTGAGCGTCCCGAAGAGGGCCGAGTACGGCTTCATGCCCCAGTCGGTCTGCTTGACGATCGTGCTCCCCGTGACCGTCCCGTCCTCCCCGACGGTGATGACGCTGGAGATCGGCCGCGTCCTGCCGTGCAGCTCGAGCTCGCCGGCCACGTCGAGGCGGCCCGGCTGCGCGCCCGGCGTGATCGCCGTCGAGCGGAAGGCGATCGTCGTCGCCTTCAGGACGTCGTCGTCGATCGACTGCTCGATGCTGGCGATCTCCTGGTCGCCCAGGGCCATCATGCCGCCGTGACCCTCGCGGACCTTGAGCGAGGTGGCGTCGGCGGTCAGCGTGATCGACGACTGGGCGGGGTCGGTGCCCAGCGCGAACGTGGCCTCCCAGTCGGTGACCTCGATGGTGAGGTCGTGGCCGGCCTTGGCCGCGGCGCCGGACTTCTTCGTCTTGACCGTGAGCGTGGCGGTCGTCGGCCCGAGGACGTAGGTCCCGGGTGCGATGGTCCTGGACACCGGCTAGTCCGTGTAGACCGTCTGGGCGTCGAGGCCGCCTTCGACCCCGGGCGGCAGCGCCCCGGTGCCGTGGGCGTACAGCGCGACGTCGGCGATCGTCTGGGCGTGCGCCGCGTCGGTCGCGCTGATGAACGCGCCGTCGGACCAGCGCAGCGTCTCCGCCGGGGTCTCCAGCGCGGCGCCGGCGATCAGCTGCGCCTTGGCCAGGAGCTTGCCGCTGGCGCTGTCGATCGCGGCCGGGACGCCGCCCGACGGCGCCGTGTTGAAGCCGTGGCCCACGCCGAAGCGGTTCGTGTCGGCGGGGACGACCTTGACGTCGAGCGCGGGAACGCCGAGGCGGTCGGCGACGAGCTGGGCGTACTGCCCCTCCTTGCCGTCGGCCTCGGTGGTCAGGCTCAGCACCATCTTGCCGGTCGGGTGCACGCGCAGGAAGACCGCGCGGTATGCCTCGTCAGCCATGGCTCAGGCTCCTCTCCTTGTCGGTGCCGGCATGCCGGCCCGGCGCTGTCGCTCCTGGTGCGCGGTGAGGGCGTTGTGGTCCTCGCGATCGCAGAAGCTCGGTTGCGGGCCGCCGAGTGGGTGGGCGGGAACCGCCGGCCGCTCGCAGCCCGGATAGATGCACGTCTTCATCGACTCCATCCCGGGGTCGTCCTCCCTCTGCTCGGCCCATAGCCGCTGGGCATGGCCACGGAGCTCCCCGCCACGGGCGTGGCGCTGGCCCACGGCTCCTCGGGCTCCGGATCCGGCGCCGCCGACCAGCCGATCGGGGCGTCGGCTCGCGACGCCCCGATCGCCGCGACGACCTCCTCCAGCGCCTGCAGGCTGTGCCCGCTGACGAGCGCGTCGCAGTGCGGGAGCGCGGCCGCCATGCCGCCCGCCTGTGGCGAGAACCCGGCCGCCGCCGCGCGCGGGTTGACCCAGACGATCCGGTAGGCGAGGCGGGCGAGGCGCTCCATCTCGCGGCCGACGAGCGCGGGATCACCGCGCTCCCAGCCGTCGGAGAGGATCACGATCACCGCGCCGCGGGCCATGCCGCGCCGGCCGTGGAGGTCGTTGAAGCTGCGCAGCGCGTCGCCGATGCGCGTGCCGCTGGACCAGTCTGGCGCGGTCGTGCCGGCGCGCTCCAGGGCCCGTCCCGGGCTCCCGGAGCTCAGGGCCCGCGTCAACCGGGTCAGCTGCGTGGCGAAGACGAACGCCTCGGCGTTGGGACCGCTGCCGGCGGCGCAGCTCAGGAACTGCAGGTAGGCGCGGGCGTACGGCTCCATCGAGCCCGAGATGTCCAGCAGCATCACCATCCGCCGCGCCAGCACCCGGCGGCGACGGCGCGCCAGGCGGATCGGGTCCCCTGCGGTGCGCATGCTCGCGCGCAGCGTGCGGCGCATGTCGATGCGCTCGCCGCGGCGCTCGAGCTGATGGCGACGCGTGCGCCGGCGCGGCGTCGCGATCCGCAGCTGGGTCATCAGCGCGTGCATCGCCGCGAGCTCGTCGGGCTCCAGCGCATCGAAGCGCTTGGTGCGCAGCACCTCCTGGGGCGACGGCTGCACGGGCACGGCGATCTGGCGCTCGGGCTCCTCGTCGCGATCGCCGGGCGGTGCGGTGGAGGTGGCGCCGGCGAGGGCCTCGGCCGCTCCCGTCCGCGGCGGCTCGCGGTCGCCGTGCGACTGGTCGACCGGCCGGTGATCGGGCGGCGCCGCTACGCGCTGCAGATCCTCGCAGCGCAGGGCCGAGTCGTCCTCGCGCGAGCCGAAGACGGAGAAGAAGACGGCGTCGAAGGCCGCGACCTGCGTCGAGCCGGAGATGAGCGCCGCGCGTGCGGTCCAGTACAGGCGCCGGCGGGACTGCGGTGCGACGAGCGTCAGCGAGCGCGCGAAGCGGGCGGCGCGCTCGGCGGTCACCGGCACGCCCGCGTCGTGCAGCCGGCGGCTGAACGCGCCGGCCAGCGCGGGCAGGTCCAGCTCGATCGTGCGCACGGTGAAGGGCCGGTCAGCCACGGGCGCCGCTCACTCCCCCGCCCCGACGAGCTGCTGCAGGCCGGCCGCGCGCAGCACCGCCTGATCCTCGCCGTACTTCAGGACCGAGCCGAGCGTGCGATCGATCGCCGCGGCGTCGAGCTCCTCCACGCCGAGCAGCTCCAGGGCGGCCAGCCAGTCGATCGCCTCGGCGATCCCGGGCGGCTTCTGCACGTCGCTGTCGCGCATCCGCGCCACCGCGTCGGCGACCTGGACGGCGAGCGTCTGCGAGGAGCCCTTGACCCGGCGGCGCACGATCTCGACCTCGCGCTGCGGGTTGGGGTAGTCGATCCACTGGTACAGGCAGCGGCGCTTGACCGCGTCGTGCAGGTCACGGGTCCGGTTGGACGTCAACACGATCACCGGCGGGTGCGTGGCGCGGATCGTGCCCAGCTCGGGGATCGTCACCGTCGCCTCGGCCAGCAGCTCGAGCAGGAACGCCTCGAAGTCGTCGTCGGCACGATCGATCTCGTCGATCAGCAGCACCGCGGGACGCGGCCCAGGGTGCTGCAGCGCGCGCAGCAGCGGCCGGCGGATCAGGTAGTCCGGGCCGAAGAGGTCCTCCTCGGTGAGCCTGTCCCCGCCCGCGTCTGCGAGCCGGATGCTGAGCAGCTGGCGCGGGTAGTTCCACTCGTACAGCGCCTCGGCGGCGTCGATGCCCTCGTAGCACTGCAGGCGGATCAGCGGCGTGTCCAGGACGGCGGCCAGCGCCTTGGCCGCCTCGGTCTTCCCCACGCCCGCCTCGCCCTCCAGCAGCAGCGGCTGGGGCAGGCGCAGGGCCAGGAACATGCCCGTGGCCAAGCCCTCGTCGACGAGGTAGTCGACGTCGGCCAGCCGCCGCGCGAGCGTCTCGATGTCGGGGACGCGGTGGCGGATCTCGCCCGCCGCCTCGCCCGTGACCTCGTGCCGGCTCATCGTGTCCTCCCAGCCGTCACTGCGGCGGCTCCGCGCGGCCCTGCATGGCCGCCCACACGCGGGCGGGCGAGCACGGCATGTCGACGTGGTCCACCCCGTGGGTCTCGTGCAGCGCGTCGATGATCGCGTTGACGATCGCCGGCGGCGAGCCGACGTTCGGCGACTCCCCCACGCCCTTCGCGCCGAGCGGGTGGTGCGGACACGGCGTGACCGTCTCGCCGAGCTCGAACGTCGGGCACTCCATCGCCGTGGGGATCTGGTAGTCCATGAACGAGGAGTTCAGGCAGTTGCCCTCCTCGTCGAAGGAGATGATCTCCATCAGGGCGATGCCGATGCCCTCGGCCAGCCCGCCGTGGATCTGCCCGTCGACGATCATCGGGTTGATGCGCACGCCGCAGTCGTCGACCGCGATGAAGCGGCGGACCTTGACGTACGCGGTCTCGGGGTCGATGTCGACCACCGCGATGTACGCGCCGTAGGGGTAGGTGAGGTTCGGCGGGTCGTAGATGACCTGCGCGTCCAGGCCGCCTTCCATCCCGGGTGGGAGCGGCTCGCCGCTGTAGGCGCGCAGGGCGATGTCCTCGATCAGCGCGCCCTGCTCGGGGTCGCCCTTGACGTACCAGCGGCCCTTCTCCCAGGCGAGGTCCTCGGGCCGCGTCTCGAGCATGGTCGCCGCGATCAGCCGCGCCCGGTCGCGCACCTTGCGCGAGACGACCGCGACCGCCGCGCCCGACACCGGCGTCGAGCGGCTGCCGTAGGTCCCCAGCCCGTAGGGCGACTTGTCGGTGTCGCCGTGGCGGACCTCGACGTCCTCGGGCGGGATGCCGAGCTCCTCGGCGACGATCTGGGCGAACGTCGTCTCGTGGCCCTGGCCCTGCGGCTGCGCGCTGAGGCTCACGACGGCCTTGCCCGACGGGTGCACGCGCAGGTCGGCGCCGTCGTTCATCGACAGGCCGAGGATGTCCATGTGCTTGCGCGGGCCGGCGCCGACGCCCTCGGTGAAGAACGACACGCCGATGCCCATCAGCTCGCCGCGGGCGCGCTTCTCCAGCTGCTCGCGGCGCAGGTCCTCATACCCGGCGATGTCCATCGCGACCTTCATCGTCCCGGCGTAGTTGCCCGAGTCGTAGGTCCAGCCCGTGGTCGTCTCGTAGGGGAACTGCTCGGGGCCGATGAAGCTGCCCATGCGCAGGTCGATCTCGTCGACCCCCATCTCCAGCGCGAGCGCGTGGACCATGCGCTCGACGAGGTAGACCGCCTCGGTGATGCGGAACGAGCAGCGGTAGGCGACCCCGCCCGGCGCCTTGTTGGTGTAGACCGCCTTGACCTTGACGTGGGCGGCCTCCAGGTCGTAGGAGCCGGTGCAGATGTGGAAGAACCCGGCGGGGAACTTCGTCGGCTGCGCGGTGCTGTCGAAGGCGCCGTGGTCGGCGATCACGTCGACCTTGAGACCGGTGATCTTGCCGCCCTTGGAGCAGATCGACGAGTGCATGATGTAGTCGCGGGCGAACCCGGTGGACATCAGGTGCTCGGAGCGGTCCTCGACCCACTTCACCGGCGCGCCGGCGACGATCGACGCCGCGATCGTGCACACGTAGCCCGGGTACACCGGCACCTTGTTGCCGAACCCGCCGCCGATGTCGTTGCACATGATGCGGATCATGTGCTCGGGCAGCCCGGCGACGTGGGCGTAGACCGTGCGGTGCACGTGCGGCGCCTGGTTGCCGTTGTAGATGTCCAGCTGGCCGGTCTTCGGGTTGAAGTCGGCGATCATGCCGCACGTCTCCAGCGGGGACGGGTGGCAGCGCGGGTACATGATGTCGCGGGTGACGACGACGTCGGCCTGCGCGAAGACGCGCTCGGTCGCCTCCTCGTCGCCGGCCTCCCAGCTCGGGCTGGCGAGGTTGTCGACCTGGCCCTCGCGGTCATCGCGGATCAGCGGGGCGTCCTCGTCCAGCGCCTTGCGGGCGTTGACGACCGCGGGCAGCGGGTCGTAGTCGACGTCGATGAGCTGGAGCGCGTCGCGCGCGGAGTACGCGTCCGTGGCGATGACGAACGC
>JAOPZL010000239.1 GCA_025964175.1 Solirubrobacterales bacterium | reverse complement strand
CGCGCGGGAGGCGGCCGCGAACAGGTCGCCTCCGCCCCCGAGCCGATCGAGCGCCGCGTCACTGGCCAGCGCGCGCGCCATCGCCGCGCACAGCGCCGGGCCCTCGGCCGCGAGCTCGGCGACGGGCACCGACGCCGCGGCGGTCAGCGGCGTCTCGGAGAGCAGGGCCAGCAGCCAGTCGCGGGCCACGCCGTCGGCCGACGCGACGAGCGCATCCACGGGGGCGTCGGCGACCGGGCGGGCTCGGGCGCCGTGTCGTGCGAGCTCGGACACCCAGTATTCGTACCAGCGAACGCGGTCGACGCGCAGCCCGCGTAGGCTCCTGTTCGATGGCCGACCTCCTCTCCATCGCCCAGGCACGAGCGATCGTGCGCAAGGCGATCGTCCCCCTCGAGCACGAGGACGTCCACGTCGAGGCGGCCCTGGGCCGCGTGCTCGCCGAGGACGTCGTCGCCGCCCACGACGTCTCCCCGTTCGCCAGCTCCGCCATGGACGGCTTCGCGATGCGCCCGGCGGCCGCCGGCGCGACGCTGACCGTCGTGGGCGAGTCGCGCGCTGGGACGCCCGCGGACGTCGTCGTCGGCCCGGGCGAGGCGATCCGCATCTCGACCGGCGCGCTGATCCCCGAGGGCGCCGAGGCCGTGCTCCAGATCGAGCTCCTCACCGTCTCGGGCGACACGATCGTCCTGCACGACGACGTCCCCGCCGGTCGCAACATCCGCCGCGCGGGCGAGGATCTCCAGAAGGGCGCGGTCGTCCTGCGCGCCGGCATCCGCCTCGGGCCGCCCGAGCTCGGCGTCGCGGTCGCCGCGGGGCGCGGCGAGCTGCGCTGCTCCCGCCTGCCGAAGGTCGCCGTCGTCGCCACCGGCGACGAGCTGATCGAGCCCGGCGCCCCGCTCGCGCCCGGCCAGATCCACAACTCCAACGCGATCACGCTCTCCGGACTGGCCATGCAGTCGGGCGCCCGCGTGTTCACGGTGACCGGCGCGATCGACACGCTGGAGGACACCGAGCACGCGCTGTCGCACGCGCTGGAGGAGGCCGACATGGTCCTCGTCACCGGCGGCGTGTCGGTCGGCCCGCACGATCACGTCAAGCCCGCGCTGGAGGCGCTCGGCGTGCAGCAGCGCTTCTGGCGCGTCGCGCTGCGCCCCGGCAAGCCCACGTGGTTCGGCCAGCGCGACAACGCGCTCGTGTTCGGCCTGCCCGGCAACCCGGTCTCGTCGATGGTCACCTTCCTGCTCTTCGCCCGGCCCGCGCTCTACGCGCTGCAGGGCGCGCCGTTCGACATCCCGCGGCGCACGGCCGTGCTGACCGAGGCCGTCGAGCGGCAGCCCGATCGCGACGAGGCGATCCGCGTCTCGCTGGCCACCGACGACGACGGCGTCCTGCGCGCCACGCCGACCGGCCCGCAGGGCTCGCACATCGCCAGCTCGATGCTCAACGCGGCCGGCCTGGCGATCGTCGAAGCCGGTCCGGGCGGGCTCGACGCGGGCACGCGGGTGCCGGTCGAGCCGATCTAGCGCCGGCCGACGGCGCCAAGCGCCGCCACGGCGCCCAATCGTGCACGCATTGGGCACGCCTCCTGCGCGCAGGTGCAAGCCGCGGCGGGCGCGGGGATCGAGACTGCGCCCAACTGTCCGACAGGAGGGATCGCTGATGGCCACCACCGCTGAGCTGTTCGACACATTGGATCCGGCGACGGGCGAGGTGCTCGCCCAGGTCGCGGAGTCGTCGCCGGCCGACGTCGATGCCGCCGTCGATCGCGCCCACGCGGCGTTCGCGCCGGGGAGCCCGTGGCGGACGATGGCGCCGAGCCGGCGCGCCGCGGTGCTGTGGCGGATCGCGGAGCTGATCGACGCCAACGCCGACGAGCTCGCCGAGATGGAGACGCGCGACCAGGGCCAGCCGTACGCGATCGCGCGCAACGTCTCGATCCCCGCCGCGGCCGAGCACTTCCGTTACTACGCGGGCTGGGTCACGAAGATCGAGGGCGAGACGAGCCCGGTGTCGATCCCCGGCGTGTTCCACTACACGCTGCGCGAGCCGGTCGGCGTCTGCGGCCTGATCATCCCCTGGAACTTCCCGCTGCTCATCACCGCCTGGAAGATCGCGCCGGCGCTGGCGTGCGGCTGCACCGCGGTCGTCAAGCCGGCCGAGCAGACGCCGATGACCGCGATGCGCCTGGGCGAGCTGATCCGCGAGGCGGGCGTGCCCGAGGGCGTCGTCGAGATCGTCACCGGCGGTCCGGCCGTCGGCGCGGCGATCGCCGAGCACCCGCGCATCGACAAGGTCTCGTTCACCGGCTCGACCGAGGTCGGGCGCTCGATCATCCACGCGGCCGCGGGCAACTTCAAGCGCGTGACGCTGGAGCTGGGCGGCAAGACGCCGGTCATCGTGTTCGCCGACGCGCCGCTGGAGGCCGCCGTCGGCGGCGTGCTGCAGGGCGGCATGCTCAACAGCGGCCAGGTCTGCGCGGCCTACAGCCGCGTGTACGTGGAGCGGCCGCTGGCCGACGAGTTCGCCCAGCAGATGGCGGGCGCGGCGGCGACGATGAAGGTCGGCCACGGGATGCACGCCGACACGCAGCTGGGACCGCTCGTCTCCCACGAGCAGCTCGAGCGGGTTCAGGGCTACGTGCAGTCGGGGATCGACGACGGGGCGCAGCTGCTGACCGGCGGCGACCGGCCGGGCGGCGACCTGTCGGCCGGCGCGTTCCTCAACCCGACGATCTTCGGCGGCGTGACCGAGGACATGGCGATCGCGCGCGAGGAGATCTTCGGTCCGGTCGTCGTGGTCATGCCGTTCGACGACATCGACGAGGTCACCGGGCGCGCGAACGACTCCGACTACGGCCTCGCCGCCTCGATCTGGACGCAGAACGTCTCCCGCGCGCACTCGCTGGCCGCCTCGGTCAAGGCCGGCACGGTGTGGGTGAACATGCCCAACCCGATCGACGCCGCGGCGCCCTGGGGCGGGTTCAAGTCCAGCGGCTGGGGGCGCGAGATGGGCAAGCACGCGATCGAGCTGTACACCGAGCGCAAGTCGGTCTGGGTCAACACGAACGGCTGACCGGGGGGCGCGACGGCGGCCGCTCAGGCCGCCGTCGGCAGCGCCACGTGGGGCGAGCCTGACAGCAGCTCCAGCACCCGCGACTGCGACGCCTGCGAGAGGGGTGCCAAGGGGATCCGCGCGTGGGCCGACGGGAGGATGCCCAGCTGGTGCATGACCCACTTGGCCGGCACCGGGTTCGTCTCGATGAACGCCGCGTCGACGAGCGGGTGCAGGTCGTAGTGCAGCCGGCGGGCGCGCTCGTGGTCGCCGGCCGCGAACGCGTCGTAGAGCTCGGCGACCGGCTCCGGCGCGAAGTTCGCCACGCAGCTGAGGTGGCCCACCCCGCCCAGGCAGAGCATCGGGTAGCAGAGCAGCTCGATGCCCGAGAGCGCGATGAAGTCCGTTCCGCACGCGTTCAGGACGTAGGAGACGTGCTCGAAGTCGCGCGTCGTCTCCTTGATCCCGATGATGTTGTCGTGGGCGCGCCGCAGCCGCGCGACGGTGTCGGGGGTGATGTCGACCGCCGCCCGGATCGGCACGTTGTAGACGATGATCCCGAGGTCGGGGAACTCGCGCGCGACGGTCGAGTACCAGTCGAACAGCCCCTGCTGCTGGGGGCGTCCGTAGTACGGGGTGACGACGAGCGCCGCCGCGGCGCCCAGCGCGGCCGCCTCCGCCGTCAGCTCGAGCGTCTCGTCCATCCGGGCGGTCCCGGTGCCGGGCAGGAACGCCACCCGCCCGTCGATGGCGGCGACCGCGGCGCGCATCACCGCGATCCGCTCGGCGACGGTCTGCGACGTCGGCTCGCCGGTCGACCCGCCGACCGAGATGCCGTGCGTGCCGCGAGCCAGCTGCCAGTCGACCAGCGACGCGATCGTCGGCAGGTCCAGGTCGCCGTCGTCGGTGAACGGGGTGATCAGGGGGGTGATGGCGCCACGGATCATGCGGTCTCCTCGGGCTCGTCGTCGTCCTCGTCGAGCGCGGCGACCTCGTCGCGCTCCAGGCGCCACGCCTCGTACTCGGCCATCCGGTCGGGGCTGATCGGGTACACGTCGCGCACCGACTCGCCGTCGGTCACGCGCTCCAGCGCCCACGCCTCGCGCTGCTCCTGCTCGAGCGCGTCGGAGGCGACCTCCTCCGCCAGCGCCGCCGGCACGACGAGCACGCCCTCCGCGTCGCCGACCATCACGTCGCCGGGCATGACGAGCACGCCGCCACAGGTCACGGGGACGTTGTCCTCCAGCGGGAAGTGCTTCACGCCGAGGACCGCCGCGTGGGGCGCCTGGAAGTAGGTGGGCAGGTCGAGCGCGCCGAACGAGGGCGAGTCGCGGACCCCGCCGTCGGTGACGATGCCCGTCGCCCCGCGCTGCAGCGCGCGCATGGCCAGGATGTCGCCGATCGTGCCGGCGTTCGGCTCGCCGCGCGCCTCGATGACGAGCACCTCGTCCGGGGCCAGCGACTCGATCGTCGCCTTCTGCGCGTTCAGCGGCGCGGTGTCGGCGGCGACGACGTCCTCGCGCATGGCGACGTAGCGCAGCGTGTGTGCGTAGCCCAGGAGGCGCAGGTCGGGGCGCGTCGGCCTCAGGCCGCCGAGGAACGTGTTGGTGATCCCGCGCTTGCGCAGCTGCACGGTCAGCGTCGCGGTGGAGACGGCGTTCAGCGCGGCGCGGCCGGCCGGGCTGAGTCGCGGCGGACCGGCGGATCCCGCGCCCGCGGCGCCCGCGCT
>JAOPZL010000235.1 GCA_025964175.1 Solirubrobacterales bacterium | reverse complement strand
AGCCCGTCGCGGCCTCGGTCGTCGCCGCCGCCGGCGCGCGCACCGCGGGCGGCCTGCGTCGAGCTCCCGGGGAAGAGGTGGAGCTGACGATCGTCATCCCCACCCTCGACGCCGCCAGCGAACGGCTGCGCCGCTGCGTGGCCGCCGTCCAGGCGACCACCGACTGTGCCCACGAGATCATCGTGATCGACAACGGGGCGCCCCCTCAGGGTTTCACCGCGCCCGTCAACGCGGGGCTGCGCGCCGCGCGGGGCGCGTACGCGCTCGTGCTCAACGACGACGTGGAGCTGCTGCCCGGCTGGTGGCCGCCGTTGCGCCAGGCGCTGGACGCCGGCGCCTCCGTCGTCTTCCCCCTCACGATCGACGGCGCCATGCGCCGCGACTTCGCCGCCTGGTGCTTCGCGCTCTCGCGCGCCACGTTGGACGAGTTCGCCGTCACGCAGGACGAGTTCCTCGATCCGGATCTCGTCGTCTGGTACCAGGACACGGACCTGCTGGCGCGTCTGCGCGCCGCCGGCCGACCGCCCATCTGCATCGATGCGTCACGCATCCGCCACGGTCTCTCGGAGACCGTCGGCAGCGAGGATCCCCAGCTGCGCTCGTGGATCTCGACGCAGGTCGTGGCCGATCAGCGGGCCTTCGAGGCCAAGCACGGCGCCGGCGTGGCGGGCGCCGCTCGCTGATCGAAGGCACCAAGTCGTCCAGAAAGCGATGGACACCCCTCAAGGAGGCCCCCACCCGGACCGACAAGAGGGAAGCGCAGCGACATGGAGTCGCTGCCGGGACCCAAACCCACGTTCTCAAGGAGAGATCGCATGTCCCTTCGCATTCAGAACAACCTCGAGGCCAACACGGCTCACCGTTACGTCCAGGACACCTCGGAGGCCGTCTCCAAGTCCATGGAGCGTCTGTCCTCGGGCTACCGCATCAACCGCTCGGCCGATGACGCCGCCGGTCTGGGCATCTCCGAGAAGATGCGCGGTCAGGTCCGCGGTCTGTCCCAGGCTCAGCGCAACACCGGCGACGGCACGTCGCTCGTCCAGACGGCGGAAGCCAGCCTGGGCCAGGTGCACAGCATGCTGCAGCGTGTCCGTGAGCTCGCCGTCCAGTACAAGAACGGCACCCTGAGCGGGGCCAACCAGTCGGCCATCCAGTCCGAGGTCTACCAGCTGGCCTCGGAGATCGAGCGCATCGGCAGCACCACGAAGTTCAACGGCATCTCGCTGCTGAACAACACCAACACGGTGACGTTCCAGGTCGGCGCCAACGACGGTGAGATCATCACCGTCGCGATGATCTCGCTCGGCAGCTCCTCCAGTGTCGCCGCCGCTGGCGCCACGTGGTTCGACCTGTCGAACGCGTCCTCGATCAGCGCCGTGGACAAGGCCATCGACAACGTGTCGGCAGCCCGTGCCACCTTCGGTGCCGTGCAGAACCGCCTCGACTACGCGCAGAACCAGGCGGCGACGTACGCGGAGAACATCACGGCGGCCGAGTCGCGGATCCGCGACGTCGACATGGCGGCGGAGATGATCCAGTTCACCAAGAACCAGGTCCTCTCGCAGGCGGGCTCCTCGATGCTCTCGCAGGCGAACCAGGGCAGCCAGAGCGTCCTGTCGCTGCTGCGATAGGCCTCCTGGCCGCAACGGGTAGCAGGTGAGGTTCAAGGGCCGTCCCCTCGGGGGCGGCCCTACCCGTTATCGGCCGGGACGTGGTGAGGTTGAGATGCAAAAGCGAACGTCCAGGGTGGTCTGGACGTCGTCTCAAGCTGCCCGGACGCAGGACGAATACCCAGAGTGCAAGGAGCGACAGGGAGTTGCTCCGGGACTGACATAAACCACGTTCTCAAGGAGAGATCGAATGTCCCTTCGCATTCAGAACAACGTCGAGGCGCTGAACACCCACCGCCTTCTCTCACAGACTTCGGCCACGATGTCGAAGTCGATGGAGCGCCTGTCCTCGGGCTACCGGATCAACCGGGCGGCCGATGACGCGGCGGGCCTGGGCATCTCCGAAAAGATGCGCGGCCAGATCAAGGGCCTGGATCAGGCGCAGCGAAACATCGGGGACGGCGTGTCCCTCGTGCAGACGGCCGAGGCCAACCTGGGCGAGGTCCACTCGATGCTCCAGCGCGTTCGCGAACTGGCTGTCCAGTACAAGAACGGCACGCTGAGCGCATCGAACCAGTCGGCCATCCAGTCGGAGGTCTACCAGCTCGCATCGGAGATCGAGCGCATCGGCGCGCAGACCCGGTTCAACGGTATCTGCCTGCTCAACAACAGCAACACGGTGACGTTCCAGGTCGGGGCCAACGATGGTGAGATCATCACCGTCGCCATGGTCTCGCTGGGGAGCACCAGCGGCGTCGGCGCCGCGGGTGCCACGTGGTTCGATCTGTCCAACGCTTCGTCGATCTCCAACATCGACAAGGCGATCGAGAACATCTCGGCCACTCGCGCCTCGTTCGGCGCGATCCAGAACCGCCTGGAGCACACGCAGAGCACCGATGCTTCCTACGCCGAGAACCTGACCGCGGCGGAGTCGCGCATCCGCGACGTCGACATGGCGTCGGAGATGATCGAGTTCACCAAGAACCAGGTGCTCACGCAGGCCGGCTCTTCGATGCTGTCGCAGGCCAACCAGTCCAGCCAGAGCGTGCTCTCGCTGCTGAAGTAGCCCGCGTCACCCGGTCGACCACCCAATGGAGATGTTTCGGGGCCGCCTTCCGCTCGGAAGGTGGCCCCGTCGTGCTTCAGCCCCGGCCGTGTCGGCCGATCAACCCGGACAGATGACCCTCACTGACGCCATGGTCCGGATCACGGAGATCCGCGGCCTGGTCGATCCGGCGGCCTCCACCTCCGCGTCGGCCACTCCCTCCACCGCGTCCACCGTTGCCAACGCCGCCAGCTTCCAGCAGCTGCTGGCCGCCTCCACCGACGGAACGGACGCCTCCTCTTCCACCGGCCTCTCGGCCTCGTCGATGCTCAACACCCTGCTGGGGTCCAGCGCCCCGACGGGCGCGACCGGCACGACCGGTGTCCTGGGCACCGCGGCGACGGGTGGCGCGACCGGCCCGGCCGGCGCGACCGCGACGCAGCGGATGCTCGCCGCCGCGCAGGGCGAGGTCGGCCAGACCGAGCAGCCCCCCGGCTCCAACGACTCCACGCGGATCGCCCAGTACCGCACGGCCACGGCCGGCTCGGGCGTGGGCCCGTGGTGCGCCTACTTCACGTCGTGGGCGGCGCAGCAGGCCGGCATCCCGGTCGGCGAGGCCGGCCAGGGCTTCGGCTCGGTCGACGCCGTCACCGGCTGGGCCCAGCGGACCGGCCGCTACATCCCGCAGGGCACCGGCACGCCGCAGGCCGGCGACCTCATCACGTGGGGCAGCCGCCACATCGGCATCGTCGAGTCCGTCGGCGCCGATGGCTCCATCAACACGATCGAGGGCAACTCCTCCAACGCCGTCACGCGCCGCAGCTACGGCAAGGACGGCGGCGGCGCGACCGGGTTCGTGCGGCTGGCCTAGCCGCTATGCCGCGGTGCTCGGGTAGCCGATCGCACCCGCGCGGTCGGTGACCGTGCCGATGCGGGCGCTGCCCGGGTGGTGCGCGGCGAGGATCGCCGTCGCCTCGTCGGCTCGGTCGGCGGGGACGACGCAGACGAACCCGCAGCCCATGTTGAAGACGTCCCACATCTCGCGGGCGTCGACGCCCCCGAGCCGCTGGACGAGCGTGAAGATGCCCGGCACCGCCAACGGCGCCTCGATCGCGTAGCCGACCGTCTTCTTCAGGCGCAGCAGATTCGTCAGCCCGCCGCCGGTGATGTGGGCCAGGCCGTGGACCGGCACGTCGGAGCGCAGCAGCTCCAGCGCGGCGCGCACGTAGATGACCGTCGGCTCCAGGAGCGCGTCGGCCAGCGTCGCGCCGCCGAGCTCGGCGGGCGTGTCGTCGTAGCCCAGCGACGCCAGCGCGCGGCGGGCCAGCGTGTAGCCGTTGGAGTGGATGCCGCTGGACGGCAGCCCGATCAGCGCATCGCCCACCGCGACCCGTGCACCGGTGACCAGCTGATCCAACGCGACCGTGCCGAAGCACGAGGCGCACAGGTCGAACCCGTGCGGGGACGGATGGCCGCGGATGAGCTCGGGCAGGACCGCGAGCTCGCCGCCGGGGATCTCCACGCCCGCGGCCTCGGCGCCCGCCTTCAGTCCCTGCGCGATCGCGGCCGCCGCGGCCGGATCGGCCTGCTCGACCGCGAGATAGTCGAGCACGGCGATCGGCTCGGCGCCGACGCACACGACGTCGTTGACGTTCATCGCGATGCAGTCGATGCCGATCGTCTCCAACCGCCCGGTCTCCTCGGCGACGACGAGCTTGGACCCGACGCCGTCGGTGCCGATGGCGATCCCCAGCTCGTCGGTCACGCGCAGGACCGAGGCGTAGTGCCCGGGGAGGTCGACGACGCGTGAGGCACGGCCCGTCTGGATCGTGCGCAGCACGCCGACGATCGCGTCGACGGTGGCGTCCGAGGCGGGGATGTCCACGCCCGAGGCGGCGTAGGCGTCTGCGTTGCTGCTGCCGGTCACGGCTGTCGATCCTTCCAGAGTTTGCGTCCCACCAGGGCCGCGAGGGCGGTCCGGTAGACGGCGTACGGGGCCAGCGAGCGATCGCGCTCCACCTGGCTGATGAGCCAGGTGGAGCCGAGCGTCGAGGCGAACGAGGTGGCGATGCCGGCCGCGAAGGCGAGGCGCACGTCCATCGGGAGGCCGCGCTGGGCCAGCCGCGTGCCCTTCAGCAGCGACGCGCCGACGATGATGGGCAGCGCGACGTGGCGTGAGAGCGCGTTGGCGTCCTCGCGGTCGAAGCCGCGCATGCGGGCGGCGGCGAGGGTCGCGCCGTTGCGCGAGACGCCCGGCATCAGCGCGCTGGCCTGGGCGATGCCGAGGGCGAGCGCGTCGCGCCAGCCGGCGTCGCCGCGCACGCGGCCCGTCGGTCCCAGGCGGTCGGCGGCGACCATCACCGCCGAGCCCGCGACGAGGCCGACGGCGATCGTCCCCGGGGTGCCGAGGTAGCGCTCGATCGGCCGCTCCGCCAGGAACCCGGAGACGGCGGGCGGCAGGAAGGAGAGCGCGACCAGCGTCGCCCGGCGGCGGTCGAACGAGCGCGCGGCGTCGTCGACCTCGTCGCGCAGGGCGATCAGCAGCGCCGCGGCGGTACCCGCGTGCAGGGCGACCTCGAAGGCCTTGCGCAACTCGGGCTCGACCGACGCGTACTCCCAGCCGGCCAGCCACGGGATGAGGGTGATGTGGCCCGACGAGGAGACGGGCAGCAGCTCGGCCGGGCCGTGCAGCAGGCCGAGGATCGCGGCCTCGCCCACGCGCAG
>JAOPZL010000031.1 GCA_025964175.1 Solirubrobacterales bacterium | reverse complement strand
GCTCGACGGCGATCTTCGACGAGAGGGAGCCGTCGCAAACGATCAGCACGAGGCCGTCGTAGCCGTTGAGGTCATGGACGTCACCGGCGTCGAAGCATCTGGTGTCGATTCCGCACCGGCGCAGCTCGAAGGTGATCGCCTCGGCGATCTCGGCGGTCGAGCCGTGCTTGCGGGCGTACGCGACGAGCGTTCGTGGCCCGCCGCACTCATCGGGGTGCTGTGCGGAGGTGAACCCGCAAGCCTGCCGACGGCCCGCGCCCATGACCTCCGTGATCGAGCGCGGTCCGATGTGGCGGACTACGCAGACGATGGGGTGCCGACGATCGCCTCATGGAACGGAAGCCCGTCTCCATCGCGCGCCGCACGGGCAGTTGTCGGCGACGCGGCGCAGCCGAGCGGTCTGCTCGTCCCTGAAGCCGCTGGCAGGTGAAGGGTCACGTCGAAGTGATCAGCTCAAGCAGGGGCTCCGGGAGCGGATAGGGAATCTAGGTCACGCCGGCGCACCCGCGACTGGGGGGCGCATGAAGTGGCGGTGGGCGTGGTCCAGCGCCTCGGTGATCGTGGGCAGCAGGTGGTTCCCGTCGGCGAGCGCGCTGAGGACGATCTGGTCGACGAGCCGGCGGTGCTCGGGGCGCACCGACGCCAGCAGCACGGTGACGCCGCGGTGCTCGAGGTGGCGGACGAGGTCGGCGAGCGCCTGGGCGCCGGTGCTGTCCAGGATCCGCAGGCGGCCCAGGCGCAGGATCACGACGCGGACGTCCTCGACCGCGGTGAGCTCGAGCAGGAACCGCTGCGCCGCGCCGAAGAACAGCGCGCCGTCGAGGCGGTAGGTGACGATGTGCTCGCGCAGGAGCGCGTGCTCCAGCTCGGGATCGACGTCGGTCTCACCGGTCTGGACCGCCTCGCGGTCGAAGCTCGTGCTGTCGGCCATCGCCTTGAGCGCCAGCAGCGCCGCCAGCGCGATGCCGACGCCGACGGCGACGACGAGCGAGAAGGCGACGGTGGTGACCGCGGTGATGAGGAGCAGGGCGGCGTCGCCGCGCGAGAAGCGCAGCATCGACGTGATCGTGCTGACCTCGGCCATCCGCACGGCGGTCACCATGAGGACGGCGGCCAGCGCGGCGAGCGGCACGTGTCCGAGGACCGGGGCGAGGGCGAGGACGATCGCGGCCAGGACGACGCCGTGGACGATCGTGGCGGCGCGGGTGCGGGCTCCGGCGCGGACGTTCACCGCGGTGCGGGCGATCGCGCCGGTCGCAGGCATGCCGGCGAAGAACGCGGCGGCGACGTTGGCCAGGCCCTGACCGAGGAGCTCGCGATCGGGGTCGTGCGCGGGGCCGTCAGCCAGGCCGTCGGCGACGCGCGCCGACAGCAGGCTCTCGATCCCGGCCAGCGCCGCGACGGCGACGACCGCCGAGGCCAGGCCGGGCAGCTCGCCGACCGAGACGTGGGGCACGTTGGGGAGCGGAAGAGCGGCGGGGATCTCGCCGATGCGCGGGACGTGCAGGCCCAGGAGCTCGGTCAGCAGGGTGGCGGCCGCGACCGCGACCAGTGAGGCGGGCACCGTGCGGTGCAGTCGCGGGAGGACGACCATGAGCACCGTGACCACGGCGACGATGCCCAGGGCCGTCGCGTGCGACGGCCCCCACTCGCCGATCGCCCGCACCGCGACGACCGCGGTGTTCTCGCCGGCCGGCTTGGCGACGCCGAGCGCTGCGGGGACCTGCTGGAGGAAGATCAGCAGGGCGATGCCGAGCGTGAAGCCCTCGATCACCGGCCACGGCAGCACACCCGCGTAGCGGCCCAGCCGCGCGGCGCCGATGATCATCAGGAGGACGCCGGCCGCGAGCGTCACGACGAGGACGCCATCCGGTCCGTGGGACGCGACGATCGGGACCAACACGACGGTCATCGCCCCGGTCGGCCCGCTGACCTGCACGTTGGAGCCGCCGAAGACGCCGGCGACGATGCCGGCCACGATCGCGGTGACGATGCCCGCCTCGGGACCCATGCCCGACGCTGCGCCGAACCCCAGCGCGAGCGGGAGCGCGACGACCGCGACGGTGACGCCGGCGAGCAGATCGGCGGGCCAGCCCGTGCGCAGGCCGGCGTAGTCGTGGCGGGTGGGCAGCAGCTGCCGCACGCGCCGGGTCACGCGTGCTGCAGCTCGTCCTGCGCGGCGATCGCCGCGTCCAGCAGGAGCTGGCGGGCGATGGCGAGCAGCTGGCTCATCCGCGGATCGGCCAGCGAGTAGACGACCAGCGCCCCCTCGCGACGGGTCGAGACGAGCGAGGCCCGGCGCAGGATCCCGAGCTGCTGGGAGAGGTTCGGCTGCTCGACCTCGACCTCCTCGAGGAGCTCTGACACGGTCCGCTCGCGCTCGCTCAGGAGCTCCAGCACGCGGACGCGCAGCGGGTGGCCCAGCGACTTGAAGAACTCCGCTTTGCGTCGGGGGAGATCGGGCATGATCGTATGATCATATACAGATATCTGCATAACAGCGCCGCTGACTCGGGAGGTGGCGCCAGCGCGGCGCCGCCAGGAGGGCCGTCAGGTGCTCCAACTCGGTCTACGTGCGCGGCAGAGCAGCAGCCACTGCGATCTTCGAGGACAACGATGACGCCCTGCGACCTGAGTTCCTCCGGCAGCGACTCGTCAAGTTCTTCGCGCCTTGCCATCTGGCTCGCGGAGGCCGCGATCACCGTCGATCACCCTCGTCGCCGGCGCGATCATCGCGCGGGTGCACGTGTGCGCCCCCGTCTTAAGGGAATCGTCAGCGACGCTGACTTCCGAGCCATCAACGCCTACCTGCGCACGCTGCGGCGCTGAACGGCTGCGCGCCCTGCGGGTAGGTTCGCTGACGATGACGCCGCGTGCCGCACATTCGGAGCTGCATCTGAGCCATCGATCCAACTGGCTGCGGGCGGCCGTGCTCGGAGCCAACGACGGGATCGTCTCTACGGCGAGCCTCGTGCTGGGCGTCGCAGCGTCCGGCGCATCCGGGTCGGCCATCGCGACCGCAGGCGTCGCCGGACTGGTCGCCGGAGCGCTCTCGATGGCCGCCGGGGAATACGTGTCGGTCAGCTCCCAGAGAGACGCCGAAGAGGCCGACATCCGCCTTGAGGACCGCGAGCTTCGCGAGGACCCCGACGGCGAGCTGCTCGAATTGGCCCGGATCTACGAGCAACGAGGACTGTCCTCGGACCTGGCGCTGAGCGTAGCCCGGGAGCTCACGCGCCGTGGCTCGCTGACGGCTCACGTGCGCGACGAGCTTGGGCTGGAGGACGAGCGTCGCGCCCGGCCGCTGCAGGCCGCGTGGGCGTCCGCGCTGTCCTTCTCAGCGGGCGCAGCGCTGCCGCTGATCGCGGTCGTCGCCGCCCCGGCCTCGGCCCGTGAGGCGGTCACCGTCGTGGCTACGCTGCTGGCCTTGGCCGTCCTGGGAGATGTCGGAGCGCGCCTGGGCGGAGCGCCCCGCTTGGCCGGGACCCTCCGTGTGGTCGTCTGGGGAGCCGTCGCGATGGGCGTCACTGCGGGCATCGGTGCCGTGATCGGCAGCGTCTGACGGCCATTGCTGCAGGAGTGAAGCCGAGTACGCGCTCGCTGAACCCGGCGTGGACTGGGCGGCGAGCCCGATATCGGGCTCGCGAACAAGGCTTGGCGTGGATCGGGCGGAGTCCGGCTGTGACACCGTGGTCCGCCCGGAGGGTGGGCGAGCGACCGCGTCGTAGGGTGGCCGCATGGCTCCTCTCCCGCACCGTCTGGCCAAGCCGGTCGCCGGCTCGGTGACCGTGGCTGTGGCGGTGGCTGGCGTTGTGTCTGTCGCGCTGGCCCGGCGCGCGATGCTGGGATGGGGCGCCACGACCGCTGAGCGACGGGCCGCGTTGCCCGGCGACGATC
>JAOPZL010000190.1 GCA_025964175.1 Solirubrobacterales bacterium | reverse complement strand
GGCGATCGCCGCGCCCGCGCCACCAGCGCACGATGAAGTACGCGATGACCGCGATGATGATCGCTACCACCGCGTAGTCGACGTAGTGCAGCTTGTCCTTCCAGTCGACCCAGTTGGCCCCGACCTGCTGGCCGATCAAGGTCAGCATCAAGACCCACGGGATGCACCCGGCGAAGGTCAGGATCGAGAACTTCCAGAACGGCATCCGCGCGACGCCGGCCGGCAGCGAGATGAACGTGCGCACGACGGGCAGCATGCGCGAGAAGAAGACGGCCCAGGCGCCGTACTTCTGAAACCAGCGCTCGGTCAGCTCGATGTGGGACGGCTTGATGTGCAGCCACTTCCCGTGCTTCTCCAGCAGCTCGACACGGCCGTAGAAGCCGACGGCGTAGGCGATCCACGAGCCGACCAGGTTGGCCAGGGAGCCGACGAGCACCGCTTCGAAGAGCGTGTACCTGCCCTCGGAGACGTTGAAGCCCGCGAAGAGCATCGTCGCCTCCGACGGGATCGGGATGCACGCGCTCTCCGGAGTCATGAGCAGCGCGATCCCCCAGAGGCCGAGATCCCCGACCACACGGACGGCGAAGTTGACGATGGGGTCGGTGAGGGAGGCGAAGAGCACGGGCATCAAGACGGCGCGAAGCGTAGCGATCCGGATCTCAAGAGTCCCTGGGAAGCGGCGACTACCGGGGTATGAGCACCCAGGTTCCCGACGGAGTCCGTGGCGTCGACGTCGGCGACGGCGGCGCCGATCGCTACTACGGCGAGACCCGCCCCGAGCTGCGCCAGCTGGTCCCCGCCACCGCCCGCCGCATCCTCGACGTCGGCTGTGGGGCCGGCGCCCTCGGAGCCGCGCTGAAGGCCGATCTCGTCGACGCCGAGGTCATCGGCATCGAGGCGTTCCCGGCGGCGGCCGACATGGCCGAGGAGGTGCTCGACGGTGTCCTGCGCCTCGACCTCCAGCAGCTGCCCGAGCTGCCCTACGAGCACGGCCACTTCGACGTGATGATCTTCGGCGACGTGCTCGAGCACATGCACGACCCGCACGGCGTGCTCACCGCGCTGCGCCCCTACCTGGCGCCCGACGGCGTGATCGTCTGCTCGATCCCCAACGTCGGCCACTGGTCGGTCATCGGCCCGCTGATGCTCAACGACCGCTGGACCTACGGCGACTCCGGCCTGCTGGACCGCACGCACGTGCACTTCTTCACCCTGTACGAGGTCGACCAGATGATGGCCGCCACCGGGTTCGAGGTCGTGCACCTCGGCGCGACGTCCAACGGCGAGGTCGCGCCGTTCCTGGCGGCCATCGCCGGGCTCGTCGGGCGCTACGGCGGCGACCGGGCCGAGTCGCTGGCGCGGATGAACGCCTACCAGTTCCTCGTGACCGCCCGCCCGACCGGCTGAGCCGACGGCGGTAGCGTTCGCCCGGATGCGCATCTGGGTGGACGTGACCAACAGCCCGCACGTCGTCGTGCTGCGGCCGGTGATCGAGCGCTGGCGCGCCGACGGCCACGACGTGCGCATCACCGCGCGCGACTTCGCCCAGACGCTCGGCCTGCTCGAGCGCTACGGCCTGTCCCACACCGCGATCGGCCACCATCAGGGGGCGGGCCTGCCCGCGAAGGCGCGCGGCCTGGCCGCCCGCTCGGGCGCGCTCGTGCGCTGGGCGCGGCGAAATGGCCCGTTCGACCTCGCCGTCGGCCACGGCTCCAACGACCAGCCGGTCGCCGCCGCGCTGCTGCGCATCCCGACGTCCACGACGTTCGACTACGAGTGGGCGACCTTCCAGCACGCGATCAACTGCCGACTGGCCGCTGCGGTCGTCGTCCCCGAGGCGCTGCCCGCGCAGCGCCTGGACCGCTACGGCGCGCGCGGGAAGCTCCTGCAGTACCCGGGCCTGAAGGAGGAGTACGCGCTGGCCGACTTCGAGCCCGACCCGGCGGTCCTGGTCGAGCTCGGCCTGGATCGGGCGCTGCCGATCGCGGTCGTGCGCACCCCGGCGGAGATGTCGGCCTACCACCGCTTCCACAACTCGGTCTTCCACGACGTGCTCGACCGCCTGCGCGGAACGCAGACCGTGGTGCTCCCGCGCACACCCGCGCAGCGCGAGGAGCTGGCGGGGCCGGGCCTGATCTTCCCCACGCGCGTGGTCGACACCCAGTCGCTGGTCGCCTACGCCGACCTCGTCGTGTCGGCGGGCGGCACGATGAACCGGGAGGCCGTGGCGCTGGGCACGCCGGTGTGGACGACGTTCGAGGGCCGGCTGGGCGCCGTCGACGAGGGCCTGATCGCCTCCGAGCGGCTGCGGATGCTGGAGTCCGTGGACCAGATCGAGCTGGTCAAGCGCATGCGGGTGGGCGGGGACGGGGTCGACGGCGGCCGCGTGCGCCGCGACCCCGCGCTGCTGGCGCAGCTGCTGAGCGCGCCGGCGCGGCGGTAGGCACCGGCCGTCTGCACCGAGCACCTCCGGCGCCTGGCGGCCGCCGGGCTTCCCGTCGTCCTGAACTACACGAGCTGGTACGCGACGCCCGAGGACCTGATCGCCTACGCGGACACCGCGGCGGCGGCGGGCGTGAAGGTCATCTGGCCCCGGGCAGATCGCGCCGTTCGTCGGCGCTGCCGACGTCATCGGCGCCGACAGCTACCCGCTGGGCACCGCGGCCAGCAGCGCCTTCCCGACCGCCGCCCAGATGATCGACCCAGCGCGACCAGGCGATCCGCAGCGCCGGCCCGCAG
>JAOPZL010000174.1 GCA_025964175.1 Solirubrobacterales bacterium | reverse complement strand
GGGCGGGTCGCCGCCGGGCTGCTGGGCAGCGTCGTCGGCGACGTCCACTTCGCGACGAAGGTGTCGCTGCTGGTGGTGCAGCCGATCGACGACGCCCGCTGATCAACCGCGAACAGCACCCCATGGCGAACGATTTCTGAGAGCGTGTCGACGTGGCGCGGGCTCGTTCGTCCTAGGGGCGTTCACGCGAGGAGCTGACGAAGGCCGGCGTGCTGCTCGCGCTGGACGGCCTGCGCCCCGCGTCGATGGGCGCCCGCATCACCTACGACGCCGACAACCAGCCGATCGTCACCGACGGCCCGTTCTCCAGGCCAAGGAGGTCGTCGGCGGCTACTGGATCATCCAGACCAAGTCCAAGGAGGAGGCGCTGGATCGACGCGGTCCACGACGGGCTCGAAGTCCTTGCCGTTGGTCGGGTCGTCGCCCTCGAAGTAGGGCGGGTAGGCCGGCTTGTCGGTGCCGACGGTGAGCTGGCCGCCGTTGACCAGCGACAGCGAGTCCTTCGTGCAGGAGGCTGCGGCGGTGGTCGCCTTGGCGGCCGCGGAGGTCGACGACGTGGCCGTCGACGAGGAGTCGTCGGAGCCGCAGGCGGCGAGCAGGAGGGTGGCGGCGACGGCGGGAAGGGCGAGGGCGCAGATGCGTCGGGCACGTGGATTCAGCGCGCAGGCAGCATAACCCCGGGGTTCAGCAGCTCCTCGGGGTCCAGGGCCAGCTTGATCGCCCACATGGCCGCGATCTCGTCCTGGCCGCGCACGAGCGAAAGCCAGCGCGCCTTCACCGTGCCGACGCCATGCTCGGCGCTGATGGTTCCGCCCAGGTCGGCGACGAGGCGCAGCACCGCCTCGTCGGCGGCGTCCTCGTCAGACGGGAGGTCGAGGACGTTGACGTGGACGTTGCCGTCGCCGAGGTGGCCGAAGAGGATCGTGCGCGCACCCGGCGCGACCGCCTCGATCACCGCGGGCACGCGCTGCAGGAACTCGCCCAGGCGCGGCAGCGGCACCCCGACGTCCATCTTGTGCGGGATGCCCGCGGCGGCGATCGCCTCGGTGTGGGACTCCCGCAGCCGCCACAGCCGCTCGCGTGACGCGGTGTCGTCGGCGACCAGGGCGTCGTCGGGCAGGACGTCGGCGAGCTCCTCGGTCGGGTCGGCGTTGGACGCCGCCTCGGTGACGACGTAGACGGCCGCGTCGCGCACGGGCGGGTCGATCCGCAGGTGGTCGCAGACGAGCTTCAGGCCTTCGGGCAGGAAGAACTCGACCGCCTCCAGCGAGGGGACCCGGGTCCTCAGCGCGCCCAGCAGCTCCGCCGCCGCGTCGATCGAGTCCAGCGGGACGAGCGCGGCGATGCGGGCCCGATGGCGCGCGACCAGGCGCCAGCGCACGCGGGTGATCACGCCGAGCGTCCCCTCGCTGCCGACGAGCAGCGCGGGCAGGTCGTAGCCCGCGTTGTCCTTCAGCAGCCCCGAGAGCCGGCGGAGGATCGTGCCGTCGCCCAGCACCGCCTCCAGGCCCGCGATGCGCGCCCGTGCCGTCCCGTGGCGCACCGCGACGAGGCCGCCGGCGTTCGTGGCGGCGATCCCGCCCAGGGTGGCGGTGTCGCGCGCCGCGAAGTCCAGCCCCGCATCGAAGCCCGCCTCCCTCGCGTGGGCCTGGAGTGCGCCGAGGGTCACCCCGGCGCCGGCCTCGACCTGGGCGGTCGCCGGGTCCACGGGGCTCAGGCCGGTGAGGCGGGTGAGCGAGAGGACGACCTCGCCGGCCCGGGGGACGCTCGCCCCGACCAATCCGGTGTTGCCGCCCTGGGGGACCACGCGCGCGCCGTGCGCGCGGCAGGCGGCGAGGACGGAAGCGACCTCCTCCGTCGACCCGGGGCGCACGACGAGCGCCGCCGGGGAGCCGAAGCGGCCGGTCCAGTCGGTCTCATACGGCGCGCGCAGCTCGGGATCGATGAGCACGTGCGCGGGGCCGACGAGGGCTTGGAGGGCATCGGTCAGCGACACGATCTGGGACGCTATCGCCATGGGAGCGGGTCACGAGACGGTCTTCACGTTGGAGGCGACGCCGATCAAGTTCGGGCCGGGCGCCGCGGCCGATGCGGGCTGGGAGCTGAAGCGGCTGGGCGTGACGCGCGCGCTGCTGGTCACCGACCCGACCGTCGCCGCCACCGGCCACCCGGATCGCATTCGCGCGACGATCGAGGCCGAGGGGATCGAGGTCGTGATGTACGACCGCGTCCGCGTCGAGCCGACGCTCGACTCGCTCCAGGAGGCGGCCGACTTCGCCCGCGACGCCGGGGTCGACGGCTTCGTCTCCGTCGGGGGCGGCTCGTCGATCGACACGGCGAAGGTCGCCGACCTGATCGTCAGCCATCCGGCGCCGGTCATGGACTACGTCAACCCGCCGATCGGCGGTGGGCGCAAGCCGCCGGGACCGCTGCTCCCGCACCTCGCGATCCCGACGACCTCGGGTTCGGGCTCGGAGGCGACCACGGTCGCGGTGCTCGATCTGCCCGAGCACGGCGTGAAGACCGGCATCTCCCACCGCTACCTGCGCGCCACCCAGGGCATCGTGGATCCCGAGCTGGCGCGCACCGCGCCGTCGGAGGTGATCGCGTCGGCCGGGCTGGATGTGATCTGCCACGCCGCGGAGTCGTTCCTGTCGCGCCCGTACGACTCGCGCCCCGCGCCCGCGACGCCCGATGACCGGCCTCCCTACCAGGGCTCCAACCCGATCGCCGACGTGTGGTCGGCGAAGGCGCTGGAGCATGGCGGGCGCTTCCTGCGCCGGGCGGTCGCCGATGCCGACGACGTCGAGGCACGCGGCATGATGATGCTGTCGGCGACGATGGCCGGCGTCGGCTTCGGCTCGGCCGGCGTCCACATCCCCCACGCCTGCGCGTACCCGATCGCCGGCCTCAAGCACGAGTACGTCCCGGCCGGCTACCCGAGCGACCACCGCTTCGTCCCGCACGGCCACTCGGTGATCGTCACCGCCCCGGCGGCGTTCCGCTTCACCTACGACGCGATGCCCGAGCGCCACCACCACGTGGCCGAGCTCCTGCACGGATCGCCGATCGCCGACCCCGGCCCGGAGACCCTCCCCGACGTACTGCGCTCGCTGATGCGCGAGGTCGGAGCGGCGCGCGGCATCGCCGACCTCGGCTACGGCGAGGAGGACGTCCCGGCCCTCGTCCAGGGCGCCCTGAAGCAGCAGCGCCTGCTGGCGGTGGCGCCGCGCGAGGCGGGGCCCGACGACCTGAGCGCGATCCTGCGGGCATCGATGGAGAACTGGTAGCGCGGGCTACGCGCCGGGCGACGGCCCCGGGTCCCGCGGCAGGCGGGTGCGGGGTGGGACGGCGGCCGCCAGGGCCATGCCGACGCCCAGGAGGGTCCAGGTGATCGGATCCTCCAGGAAGGCGGCGTAGAGCATCGTGTGCACGAGCAGCGCGAGGAACGCCGCCGCCACGTAGGCGCGCAGCGGGTTCTCCGACGCGTGGCGGAACAGCCGCGAGAGGGCTGCCACGAGAAGGGCGAGGTAGACGGCGAGGCCGATGATGCCCTGCTCGGCCGCGACCGTCACCGGGATCGTGTGCGAGGCCGTCGTCGCGCGGTCGGCGGAGACCTGCTCACGCTCGCGGAAGACCTTCGCGTAGGAGCCCGACCCCCAGCCCTGGATCGGCTGGTCGGCGAACAGCCGCCCGCCGCCCTTGATCAGGTCCAGCCGCCCGGAGGTCGCCTTGTCGGCCGAGCGCGAGCTCTTCAGGTCGAGGTTGATCGATCCCGGGGCCAGCAGCACGATGCCCAGTCCGATGATCACGGCGAGCGCGACCGCGCTCAGCGTCCACTTCACCGACCACCGCAGCGCCGCGAGCACCGCGAGGCCGACGAGGAGCGCGGCGAACGACGACTGCGAGAACGAGACGACGAGCCCCGCCCACAGCAGCGCGAGCACGAGCGCGCCGAGCAGCACGTCGCGCTGGCGCTTGGCCCACAGGATCACCGTCGCGATCGCCAGCATCACCATCGCGAGGAAGCGCCCGTAGATGTTGGGGTCGAAGAACAGCGAGTTGACCCGGAAGTAGTCCTCGTACTGGCTGGCCGCGACGAGCCGCGGGTTCAGCAGCAGCTGCTTGCGGGCGTACTCGACGAAGCCGATGCCGACGAAGACGACGGACAGCGCGACGAGCACGCCCAGGCACTGCAGCGCGAGCTTCCGCGTCCAGCGCACCTCGCGCAGCAGCCCGAGCAGCAGCGCGAACGGCACGTAGAAGAAGACGACGTTCTGCAGGCCCTTCGTGAAGTCGTCGCTGTAGGCGGCCTGGACCGCGTAGAGCACGATCGACCCGCACAGCAGCCACTCCAGCCAGCCCGGCTGCAACGGTGCGTCGTCGTCCTCGGCCCGCGCCCGCGGGAGCGCCATGGCGAGCACGCCCGCGGCGATGACGAGGTAGAGCGGCAGCAGCAGGTTGGAGGTGTCCCCGCCGGCCGAGATCGGGACGCGGAACGGCAGCGCGCCGACGGCGAGCAGCGGCAGCAGCGTCGGCCAGCGGCGCATCGCGTGGGCGAGCGCGCCGACGGCGCCCAGCCCGACGACGATCGCTGCCGCGGCGAGCGCCGGATGGTCGCGCAGCGTGACGATCTGCGAGGAGTCCCAGATGTCGGCGACGAGCAGGATCGGCGTCAGGACGAGCGCGCCGAGCGCCGCGAAGGCCCGCGCCCGCGTGGACCCGGAGACGATCGCGATCGATGCCAGCAGCGTCGCCGCGACGACGCCGAGGCGGTCGAGCGCGTCGCCGAACTGGGTGGCGGCGGTGATCAGCGAGAGAGCAGCGTCCATGTCCTGCGCACCAGTTCGGTTTCGTTGCCCGGCGTCGACAGACGCTCGGCGAGCTGCGGCAGCCCGAAGCGGATGACCAGGCCCTTGCCCAGCTGCTCGGCCACGATCACCTTCTGCCCGTCGTCGGTGACCGCGCTCGCCGCGATCTTCGCCCCCGGCCCGGGCGACGCCGTCACCTCGTAGGAGTCGTAGCCCGAGAACACGCCCGTCCCCCCGTAGACGTCACCCGCGAACAGGTTGATCTGGTCGTTGAAGATCGTGAGCGTCGTGCCCGGACGGCGGGTCAGCGGGCGCAGCGTCGTGCCGAAGGCATCGGTGGCGTCGGGCTGCGTCGGCCGGGTGATCTGCGTCTTGGTCAGCGTGACCTGGCGGCGCAGCGAGCCGACGCCGAAGGTGGCGAGCTTCCCGCCGTCCTTGACGAAGCGCACGAGCGCGCGCTGCGTGTCGGTGGGCAGCCACGTCTCGTCGCCGGCCAGCAGCACCCCGGTGTGGCCGCTCAGCCGCGGCCCGACCCCCTCGGCCAGCGCGAGATCGGTCGTCAGGTCGTACTTCAGCCCGTTGCGGTCGAGGTAGACGAGCAGCGGCGCGACGCGCTTGACGAGGTCCTGCGGGAGGCCGTCGGGGAAGACGCGCTCCTTGTCGACGGGCAGGCCGCCGGTCAGCGTGTTCGGCCAGCCGTCGCCGTCGTCGTCGACCGGGTTGGTCCCCTGCCAGGTGATCGCGGGCAGCACGACGAGGACCTTCTGCGTCTTGACCGCCTGCACCGGGAACGGGACCGTCGTCGAGCGGTTGCGGGTGTGCACCTCGAACAGGTAGAGCCCGGAGGTCTCGGTGTCGGGGGCGTCGATGGCCACCACGGAGCCCGTGCGCGGGCGGCCGTCGCGGTAGGCCGCGCCGACGCCGACGCGGCGCACCGACCACGCGAAGGTGCGCCGGCGCGCGTCGACGCCGAACTGGACGGCGGAGCCGGCGATCGTCGGCTCCAGCGTCGGCTGGGCCGCGAGGTAGCGGATGGTGATCCCGCCGTGGCCGGGCAGCGTCTGGCCGTAGCCCGCGGCCGGGGGCAGCTGCGGCGGCGTGGAGCCGACGTTGCCCGCGAGGTCGCGGGTGCGCAGCGCAACGACGTACGTCCCGGGCTCCAGCCCCGCGCCCGACGCGTCCTTGCCGTCCCACGTCGTCGTGCGCCGCCCGGCGGGGACGGTCTCGGAGTGCACGAGCTGCGGGTGGGGCTGCGTGCGGTAGATCAGGACCTCGGTCGGGCTCGAGCGCGACGGGTTGTAGAAGCGGATCGTCAGTGGCTTGCCGTCGCTGCGCGGCAGGATGTCGCGGCGCGTGTTGTCGCCGCCGATGCGCTGCACGCGCGGGCGCGGCCGCGAGGTGTCGATGCGCACGCCGCGCGGGAGCAGGACCGCGCGCCCCTGGTCCTGCAGGTTCACGCGGTAGCGGTAGATCCCGTCGGGGACGCGGCGGCCGGTGTCGTCGCGGCCGTTCCAGCGGACGGCCAGCCGGCGGTTGGCCGGGAGCGGGCGGTTGGCGACGAGCGTCCGCACGACGTCGCCCTGGTCGTTGATGACGCGCACGGTCACGGTGTCCCCGCGCTCGAGCACGAACGAGGCGGCGGCGCGCTCGAGCCGCCCGTCCCCGTTGGGCGAGAAGAGCGGCGTGATGACCGCGTGGCGGACCGTCGGCGGCTGGCGCTTGATGCGCTGCACGACGAAGAACGCGGCGAACGTCGCCACCACGAGCAGCGCGAAGGTCGCCACGCGCAGGCGGGAGGTCGTCACTGGCGGCTCATAGGGGGATGAGCCCCCCGTTGGGCACCGGGATCGTCTGGAAGTCGTCCAGCCCCGCGTTGCGCGTGTGGCACAGCGCCGAGCGGATCACGCCGCGGTGGCAGACGACGAGCGCGGGCAGCACGTGGCTCTGGGTCACCGCGACGAGCCCGTCGACGACCCGCTCCTGCAACTCGAGCAGCGACTCGCCGCCGGGGAAGCGCCACTGCTCGCCGGCCTTCTGCCAGCGCGCCCACAGCTCGGGGTCCTCGCGCTGCACGTCGTCGAACAGCCGGTCCTGCCAGTCGCCGACGTCGTGCTCGGCGAAGCGGGCGTCGAAGCGCGGCTCCAGGCCGATCGCGGCCGCGACGATCTCGGCGGTCTCGCGGGCCCGGCGGATCGGGCTGGCCCAGAGCGCCGCCCAGTCGCGCTGCGCGGCGACCTGCGCCAGCTCACGCGCCTGCTCCAGCCCGCGCGCGTTGAGCGGCACGTCGCCCTGGCCCTGGAAGCGGCGAGCGGCGTTGTAGTCCGTCTCGCCGTGGCGGGCCAGGAAGATCATCGGCGGCGGTGGCAGCGACCCGCGGCGCTAGCGCTGCTGGTCGGAGCCGACGGTGACCACGACGAGCGCGTCGTTGCCCGCCGTCTGCTGCGTGATGTCGTCGATCGGCACGATCGCGTCGCTCCCCACGCCGATGATCTTCGCGACGGCGCGCGCGATCTTGATGTTGCCGGGGCTGTAGGCGATCTGGGTCGCCGCGCGCTGCTGATCCGGTCCGTTCGTCACGGCACCGATCTTGTAGCCGGCCGTCTCGAGGCGGTCGGCGACGGCGCGGGCCAGGCCCGGGACGGTGGTGCCGTTGAGGACGGCGACGAGCGTGTCGGCCTTGGGCGGCACGACGCCCGTGGTCGTCGTCTTGGGGCTCTCGAGCGTGTTCGTCTTGGCCGGCGTGGTCGTCGTCTTGCCCGCGCCGGCCGTGGGCGAGCCGGCGTTGTCGCTGCCGCCCAGCTGCGTGAAGGCGAAGATGCCGGCCGCCAGGACGAGCACGACGGCCGCCACGACGAGCACGATCGACCGCGTGCGCTGTCCGCCGCCGTCGCCGGGGTCGTCATCGCGCAGCGGACCGCGAGGCATGGTCGCGGAGGGCGCACCGGACCCGCGCAGGGGCTGGGCCGGGC